>JAPORK010000388.1 GCA_026710285.1 Endozoicomonadaceae bacterium
CAACACTAAAAATTGAAAAAAAGTCTTCTATAACAAGAGAATCTCTCCGTACAGATACTCTGTTTAAAGATTTAAATAACTTAACTACTCTCTCTGAAAGAGTTGGATATATCAATAAAAACAGAACCATTCCGTTAACAGAATTTCCTGTTTTTTCCTGGCTACTGAAGGAATACAGCCTCTTTTATGATGAAGATAAATCTGTTTCTGCATCTTTAAACACAATTAGCGGTATGCTTTATGATCTGCTGTGTCGTGCAGAAAATAACAATGATGCTGTCGCAAAACTTGTATTAGTCTTTTTAAATCGCCCTGTAAAGATTTCACTTTCAGAACAAACTAATTCTCATTCTCTGCTAACTCGCTGCAAGAAGTATTTCTCAGAGTTTTTATTTACAAAAAAAACAGAAAAATCTTTTTCAGAACAACTCACATTGTTGACCAGCTCACCCTATACAGAAGAAAAATACAAACAACAAAAATTACTTAAACTCATAAATGCAGGATATCAATACAATAAAAATTATACTTTTACCAGTTATGAACCAGATGAAAATGGAAAAAATATCTCTGACCCATCAGATCATATTGTTCTGCCTGCAGAACAATCACAGCAATTACTAAACGTTGATTATCCTGTTTTGGGTAATCCTGATGATACATTTAACAGAGCAGGAGTTAAATTTCTCGATAATTATTTGACTCAAATAACTGCACTGGCTACTTTGAGTATGTTTTTTCTTCCTGCAGCAAATGCATTTGCAACATCAGCAACACCTTCATCACAATGCACAACAAATATCGTTTGTGGTCCACATAACACATATCCGCTGCACAAAGCTGAATTTGCTCTAAATCTGAAACGTAATCCTAAAGGTTGTTTTGTATTAGGGCAAAATATTACCTTAAATCAATATCACCAAATACCTGGTTTCAATAATTGCAATCTTCCTTTTTCCGGAGAATTTAATACAGGAGATTATACACTCAGTTTTGAAAGTACAGCAGGTCCCATTTTTGGTTGTATCGATCAGGCAACAATAAAAGGTAATTTTAATTTTTGTACTGATAACAACCAACAAACTGTACCTGTTATTTCATATCGTGTATTGAATAACAATACTATTAATATTCAGCAAGCAGATAGTTGTGAAACACAGCGCCCGGCGTTTAGTAATATCGCAGGTAATAGGAACCAAATTATTTTTTCTGGTAACTCAAAAGAAATAAGAGTTGCAAGCGGTGCAGGTATTGTTGCAAGACAGGTATCAGGCAATAATAATACGATTACAATAATGCAGGGGAAGTCGCATAACTCACCTGCTGTTTTTACGGTCGGAGGTAATTATAACACATATTATCAACAGGACATGAGTATGACCAGATTCACGGATAGTGTTCTGGCAGATAATAAATTATTCACAGCCGAGCGCTTTACAGGAAAAGATACCAATATCGTACAAAATAATATCAATGCCACACTTTTTACGGTAAATGAAGGCATTTCAAATAAGCGAATACCAGACACTCAAAATGCACAACCAAATATTTTTTCTACTAATGCTAATATCAACGTCTTGCCGATACAGGATAGCGTCAGATTAACCAATATTAGTGATAATTCTGTACAAAGAACCATCCTTAAAAACAATGGTCGCATCGAAATAAGTAAGGATAATAACTGGCAATCAGTTTGTGAAGATACACTTGATCAAAAATCAGCGCATGCTATCTGTAAAATACTTGGATACAGAGAAGCAGAGAGTGAGGGATTAAGATTATCATTTAAACAAAAACTACCTACAACTAAACTTAAATCATCACCTATTCACTTAAACAAACAATGTACCGGCTATGAAAGGGATTTGCAAGATTGCAATACAACGGCAATTGATACCAGTGCTTGCAGGCAAAACGAAGAAGCATTCCTTTCTTGTCATAACAGAATTATAACACACCCTGCTCATCCACCTTTTAGATTGACTGACCACACTTCAAATCGAACCGATCGTTTTGATACAACAAATACCGGAATAGGACGGCTTGAGTTAAAAACCTCTAGTCAATTTTCTACTGTTTGTTCTTATCGACTTTTTGACTCTGCAGCAACGAATATATGTAATATTATGGGATTTAATGGAGGAAATAAGTTTTATACGCAATCATCACCTTTGCCTATAGGTCAGATTCTGGCTTCCAATGTGACCCTGCAAGAAGGAGGATTATTACATTGGACCGTTGCTCCTGGTGATCACAATTGTAACGATCAAACTGATCTGGTTCTTAAATGTAATCCAAGAGTTCGAAAACCTTTTACAAATTTTCGCCTAGCAGACAGACATAGTATTGATGAGCATCGTGCAAATACTTTATCAACAGGGCTTGGAAGGCTTGAATGGCTTACCATTATCCATGATGTTAATCAGTTCTTAGCATACTGCCCTGAAAATATTGATGAGAATGCAGCACAAGCTCTCTGGAAGAATATGGGATTTGATTCCGGAAGCAAATCTCATTTAACCGCGAAACCTCTGCCACCAGATAACAACCTTGATAATGAGGGCGGCAGAGGGAGAAGTGTCCTGTGTACAGATCCTAATCCTGAAAATTGCATAAGATCTAAGGGATCACTGAATAAATGTTCACAGCCTTTTACTAATGTTGTTTTATGGTGTAAACATAATGACTCTTCCATAGAGAACATACCACTTGAACCAAAAAATTGTTCTTCTAACCAAAACCAAATACTATCTGTTACCACTACTCTCTTTTCAGGCTCATATGATATGACTGGTTTTTGTAAAATTAATAATTGCCCATTTAAATTATGGAATATTAACAGTGCAGAACTATCTGATTCTATTCGTCAACAGTGTGGTCATACACAGCAATTAGATATAACAAACCGGGACGACTGGTTAACTGCATGGAACACGAGATGCAAGCATAATTCTGCTCACCGTAATTGCCATTTACCTTATGAACAACTGCTCGGACTTGTTGCTAAAGACATTAAATATAATGAGGTATTGTTAATTTCTCGCCAGACTCATCCTGATAATGAGACTATAAACGCTCAAGGTCTCGTTTTGGTTAGTAAATTATTTTCTAATGAAATACCACAGGTATTAGATGCGGTCAGCGAAGAACTAACAACAGGAATATTACCAGTTGATCACATCATAACTGAAGGACATCTGATTAGTATTTATCCCTCAGAAGATAATACCAGTGTTCAGTTATTCTGGTCGCCATTGGAAAACAGCAATAAGACTTATCATGCACAAACATATAATATCAATGGCACACCTTTAGTATTGACACAGGATAGTGTTTTTATAAAAAATATGAGTAGCCAGTCAATCACACGACATGCGATAGATTCAACAACAAATCATAATATCATAAATTTTAATCTTAATCACTTACCATCTGACAATATTCTGTTACCTGAATCTATAGTAAATGCTTTTACAGGAACGGTAAAAGATGGCTGGCTTTATTTAAGTGCAACAGATAATCATAATAATGGTCAGATTTATATAATAAGTTATAACCTCAAATGAAAATTCATGGAGTCCTCACTGGGAGCCAGTTGAAGGTATTACCGCAAATAATATTACAAAATACAGCATGGTTATTAATAATTGTAACCAAATACAATTTTTATCTCATGGACAAATAATCGCAACTCATCCGGTTTTGATATCAATACCTAAATTCGGAGGCTGTGTATCATTTTCAAAAGTAAAGGAAGAGGAAATATTTAAGATAACAGTTCCGAAGCCATCATTAATATCTACAGAACCAACTTCAGAAACATCTTCAATGCCTGCAAGGTTAACTGCAGAAGTATTATCAACCACCACAAGAATGGTTTCAAAAGCACAACCAATCTCAACGGAAATAATTTCAGAAACATTATCAACCACTACAGGAACGATTTCAGAAACACCATCAATGTCTACGGAACTAACTTCAGAAACATTATCAACCACTACAGGAATAGTTTCAGAAATACCATCAATGTTCACGGAGCTAACTTCAGAAACATCTTTGATACCTACAGGAATGACTTCAGAAACATCATCAATAACTCAGAAAACAACCCAAGAGGTATTACCAACATCTGCAGAACCAGCTTCTGTAACACCATCAGTAACTCTAAAAATGATACCAGAAACAAAGGATACAGATGAAGCAAAATCAAACAACAAATTAACTGTAGTATCAGCAATTACTGCTGTGGCTGTATGTAGTGTATCCACAGTAGGGTGTTGCTTTGGTTATAATATACCAAAAATAAAAAATTACTTTTGTAAACCTAAAAAACAAAACAACAATCCAACTGAAAAACACTATGATCAGGATGACGAACATATGTATGATACAGTCCCATATGATAAATATAATCAATAAGAAAAACAAAAAATAGCAAGCTATAAAACAATCTTACAAAAAATTAGTGTAACTTCTTAATAACTCTGGGGCAGCATTGTAATAAATGTCTGCTGCCCTTAATAATAAATACAACAAACGACAAAAGTAATGCCTTCTAATCAGATATTATCTAATATCTAAATTAACAATATACGGCTTAATCAGTTTTATTATCTGAGATTTATTTTTCATCTTTACTGTTAATATACTTTTTAATCTGTTAATTTAAATTTTACTGCTACACTTCTGCCACAAATAATTTATACAGTGGTTAATAATGTAAAATTAGAGGCAGACAAATAATGAAGAAGAACAAGGCTTCAGAATATGTTATGAAAAAATATAACATAACAAGCAATCTGTTTATCAACTTTTTACTTTTAATAAAACAGTTTTTTTACTTTTTTGCATATATTATTTTCTTTACTTTTTTAATAGTTACAACAACAAATGCAGCATTTGATGCAGGTGAAACAATCAGCAGGCATCTAACTCCTTTGAATTTTTTAGAACAACACCGTGATCTACCAGTGGAGTATTTATATGTTATTTATATGGCAGACATTGACTTACAACATGAGTTTTCTAAAGAGAAATCACATCCTTTGTTTTCAGTACTGAAAGCAAAAAAAAAACTACCTCTTGCAAGAAAATCAATTCTCCCCTCTGTCACATATACTGATTTAAATGATTTAATGACGCCTTTAGAAGGAGCTGAATACATTAATAACAGAAGAATGTTTCCGCTCTTACAAATTCCACTCTTTTCCTGGTTATTAAAAGAATATGGTCCCTGTTATTATCAAGATAAATCTGGTACTACATCTTTAGTAACAATAACTATTAACGGTATGCTTTATGATATTCAGCGTCGTGCAAAAAATGATCCTGTTGCAAAACTTGTATTAGCGTTTTTAAACCATCCTTATACAAAAAGTATACGTTTAAAGTCAACTGATTATCAATCATGGTTTATCAGATACAGCCCGTATCTGTCATGGTTATTCACTCCTGAACAAACAGAACCAACCTTTTCAGAAAAACTCACCTTATTAATAGATTCACCTTACACAGAAGAACAAATCAGAAATAACAGACTTATTGACCTGAGTAAAAAAGGATATAAATATAAAAAAGATTATAACTTCATCAGTCATGAAATAAATGAAAATGGAAAAGAAAAATTTGTATCATCTGATGAAATTATACTACCAGAAACGAAATCACAAAAATTACTTGATGATGATTATCCGGTTTTAAGCAAACCTGGCGACAAATTAGTTCTTAAAACCGGGCTAAAAGTAGCCACGCTACTCACTGCCGGATTATCTTTGTTTCCTGCCGCCAGCGCCTATAATACACCAGCACCCCCTCCACCACAATGCAATATTCAAAGTAAATGTTTAGGAGGAGCACATTTACTTAATAATGTTAATATTGCCTGGCGTTTACTAGGTTTTTCTTCTGGATGTTTTGAATTAACAGAAAATATCACTTTAAATCAACAATACAATTTACCTTTTTTTAAAGATTGTAACAATCCTTTTTCCGGAGAATTAAAAACCGGGCCTTACTCAATACAGACCGGAAATAGCATATCTCCTATTTTTGGCTGTATAAATCAAACGACAATTACAGGCAACATTAATTTGTGTGCACATAACTCAGCGCTTACTTCACCGGTTATTGCAGAACAAGCCTTGCATGAAAATATTTTAACTATTCAGCAAACAGGCAATTGTGAAACTCAATATCCGTTACTGGGCAATATCACTGGTGATTATAATCAGATTATTTTTACTGGTACATCAGGCAAAGTAAGTACCGGAAGTGGTACAGGAATTATTGCATCACATGTATCTGGTAGTCATAATTCTATCAGGATTCAGAACAGTGAGCTATATAACACTTCCATTACTACTGTAGCCGGAGGTAACAATAACACGTATCATCAGCAAGATCTTAATATTACTAAATTTACAGACCATAAACTCCCTGATAACAAACTACTGGCAGCTAACTTTTTTACAGGAGATAAGACAACTATTGTTCAGCAAAATATTGATGCCAGGTTAATAGTGTCACCTCCTTATTCTCCACACCAAAACATACAAAAAAATCAAAACTCAGCGGTAAATATATTCTCTGCTGATACTTTTACTCAAATTGATCTTGCTCCGGAAACAGTAAGGATAACTAATGC
>JAPORK010000306.1 GCA_026710285.1 Endozoicomonadaceae bacterium
ATCTGAAGAACAATCCAGAGACAAAAGATATTGCGATTATTTTTCTTTCAGCACTGGATGATCCCCGAGATAAGGTTAAAGGTTTAAAAATGGGAGCTGAAGATTATATTGCTAAACCTTTTTTACCAGAAGAAGTCATTGCTCGTGTTGCCACACAACTGAAAGTCAGACATCTTGAGCAAGCACTTACAGCAAAAAACATCCACCTTAAAGAAAAGAATGAACGTATTCTCCAGGCAATACATGAAGGTATCCTTGGTATTGACTCTCACAGAATAATCACTTTTGTTAATCCTGCTGCTACGCAAATCATCGGCTGGAATATTGATGAATTGACTGACCAGTCTGTTACAATGGTTATTCCTCCTAAACCGGGCTCTGCCTCTGTTCCTGAAATAGATATCACATTACAAACAGGTATCACTCAGCATATAGCCAGTAGTATGTTTCGGCATTATGATGGTTCACAAATTCCTATTAGTTACTCAGTGACGCCTATGCTTGATAAAAATACAACACTGCCAACAGGTGCTGTGATCGTTTTTAATGATATTTCAAAAAAAATTTATCAGGATCGGGAAATGAAAAGAATGCGTGATGAAATTCAACATCAGAAAGACAATTTGGCACATATGTCACGTTTGAGCTGTATGGGAGAAATGGCATCAGGTTTTGCTCATGAAATTAATCAACCGTTAACAGCGATCAACAATTATGCTCAGGCGAGTATACGCATTATTCGTCAAAAGGTACCTAATATACAAGCTCTAACTGAAATCATGGACAAAATTGCTACGCAGTCTCATCGTGCCGGTACAATTGTTTCAAGAATTAAAAACTTTGTCCGCAAGCCACAAAATATTTTTCAAGTAACGGACTGTAATAGTATGCTATACGACATCATAACGCTAGCAGAAGTAGATGCAAAACAAAATAATGTTAATATTCACCTTAATTTTACTGATCATCTGCCTCCCGTATTTGTAGATGCTATACAGATACAGCAGGTTGCACTTAACCTTATTCGTAATGCTATGGAAGCTATGAAAAATGAACCAACACAACATATTGGTGTTTGGGTAAAAACTGAAAAATATGATCTTTCCTTTGTTAAAGTATCAGTAATAGACAGAGGACATGGACTTAGCAAAGACGCTGAAAAAAAATTATTTCAACCTTTTTATTCCACTAAATCTTCAGGTATGGGAATTGGTTTATCCGTTTGTCATTCAATTATTGAAGCGCATCAGGGCACTTTAGATTTCCATCACAACACTGAAGGAGGAACCATATTTACTTTTACATTACCTATTGCTGTTAATCCATAGTCCAATATAATCCAAACCTAGAACAGATGCTATGGAAGCTTCTCAGGACTGATGCAGTTATTTTCAGAAACAGTCGTATGGACGGGAATAGGTATATTCAAATTTACTGAATAGAAAGCGGATCGGTTCTGGTTTAAAAACATATGATCCTTTGAGATTACCTGAAGCAGTCAAAAATAGCTAAAGAAAGCATTTGGTTTAAATTCTTGTGAATATTTTTTACATATTTCTGTGATCACTTCATTTCTGCCGTTTGGGATATATTATATACTTACCTGAGTTGATAGATTTTAGCGAACCATGTCAGTTCAGGTACTGTTTAATACCCATGGCTGTTTAATATTTCTATCAAGACAGATTTATTGGTATGAGCTTTGGAAAAGCTATTGCTTTGCAACCTAAAATCTTTTTTTCAATCGGAGAGTCAATGTGTGAAAAAAGTAAGTTTTCAATTCTTACAAGTGGACCACGTACGACTGTAACGTTATCGTTTGTAAATTCATATGTTGCCCAACAGTTAAAATATCTCATTACAACCTGAGCATGACCGGGCACAAAAATAATTCCCACAGATGATATACCCAATATTTCTTTCAGTAAAATACCCCGACATTTTGTATAATCATAATATTCAGTGGGTATTTGATTCAAAAGCATATTAAAATGATGCAAATACAGATAAGAATTTACATATTTATCAGGTATAGCTTTTTCCATACCACTCACTGAAAACATACTGGTCTGAGCGACTGATTCCATAAATGCATATTTAGCATCCAGAAAATCCTGAAAAAATTTTAAATTCAAAATCTCTTTTCTTATTTGCATTGCGGCAAGCACACATGCTGTATCACAAGCTATCAGATCATTATTTCCAGACTTAAGAGTTGACCATGCACGCATAAGATCAGAAAGAGACAGTATACTTAACAAAGAATCATCAGACTCAAGTAAATGCCCCTTTAATAGCGGTTTAAGGTTAACTCTGGCAACAGATGATAGTTTTCCTACGGGTATTTTTGTTTTGAACATCTGGAAGTTAAGATCTTCCAAAGCAATATCGCTACGATTCATCAACATTTTTGTCATTGACAATGGTATTTTTTTTGTAAAATAAAGTCCTGCATCGATAGCTGCGGTTGCAACCATTGCTGCCATTTGTGCAACACCTATAGCAGCCCCTGCTATATTGAGTCCTTTATTAGCCGGTATTGCGGCGGCGGCAACAGGCACACTGCCTGCAATAGCTACACCTGCTGTTACTGCAAGTCCTGGTAATGCACCTCCATAACTATAAGCTGAAGCCCCCAGAGTAGCAACGGTCAAACCAGCGTTAATAACCTCTCCGGCAATATTAGCCCATTTTGCATGCAGCGCACTCAACCCAAAAGAACTGACGTAGCCTGCCCATTTAAATGCAGTACCTATCCATTGTGGTATATTTCCTGTAGGATCACTATTCATAATTGGATTATTACTACCAAAAGCGTATCCTCCTCCTGCCGGATCTTCACTAACAAAATAACGTTGCTTTGGATTATAAGTTCTGTGTCCTGCACCTAAAAATTGCCAGCCAGTGGAAGGATCTGTACGCTCACCATCAAAACCTGATAAACTGCGCTGATATAGGGGAACATACTGTACTCTTTTATGCCAAATCATACCATAAGGACTATAGATATTAGTCTGATGAAGTTTATACCTGTTATTGTTTTGTTCTGATTTAGTTAACATACCAACGACACTTCCTTTATAATTACTTTCATTGTACTGATAAACAATTCCGTCAATCGTTTTTGCAATACCCTGATAACCCGTAATGTGCTCAGCTTGTCCAGGGCTGCTAACTTTTTCATTAACTAAATGATTGCCACGATAGATAAGATAACTCATTCCCTGTATGCTTTTTTCCATGGTTTCTCTGCCTGAACCATCATAAGTATAACGACTCTGCTGTCCGTCAAACTGAGTTACCCTGATAATTTGATTATAAGCATTGTAAACAATACGGTTGCTTTCACCGTCGGTTGTCATATTTCCCACAACATCATAGTGAAACTGTCGGGTTCTTTGTGCATGATGATTCCAGCTGGTGCTTATTTTCTGCAAACGTAGAGGAGCTGTGTTATCAATATATTGGTACGTTGTCAATTTGCTGAGTGTTTGTGATTGTAGGGTGTTTTGTAAAGTTTCTTCTACGCTGGCAAGCCGATTTAATGGAGTAAAGTGGTAATTTTGTCGAACAATCACTGGTGCACTTTGCAATTCTGAAGCTTTAAAAGCAGTATCTCTGGGGCATAAAATATTTTTATTTGTGCCATTACATGACATACTTGCCAGATTATTAAGCGCATCATACTGATAGTGATAAACAGCTTGATCCTCTTTTGTCTTATATAGTTTCATTGTAATATTATCAAGCGGATCATAGTTAAATGACCAGTAAGACAGAGGCTGATTATTTAATGTATCCGTGATCATATCAGAACGACCCATGCTGTCATAGTGAATTTTTCGGTACATACCACTGCCATATTTTATTGCAACAGTACGGGAAAAATCATCATAAACTGGTGCAGACAGTAGTTCTGATTTTCTCTGATAAGGCTGATAACGTATCTGTGCCGTTCTGCCCAGTGCGTCATACACTTTTTGTGTCTGATTAGCGGCAATATCTGTTACACTCACAACACGGCGGTTTGCATCATATTGCCAGCTGAACTGATAATCAGGATAGCCTTTTTTACCCAAATGGTACTGCTTTCGTGGTAACCCGTCATCATCATAAATAAAAGTAGTTTTCCCGGTAATATCAGTTTGATTGATTATTCGTTGTGTTACAGGATCATAGCTTATTTGTAACTGAAGCTTTCCATCCAGTAAATTAGCAACAGGTCTTCCTGACTTATCATATTTAACTGTGGTAGTGTGCCTTGCTGGTGTTGCAGCAAAGAGAGGTTTACCATCTTCAGTATAAGTGAAAGTAGTGCGTTTTCCATCTTCTCCGGCTTGCCACAATAATTCTCCGGCTGCATTATATTCAGCAGATGACAATAGATAGTTACTGCCTGACACCGAGCAAACCCATGTCTGAACAACATGCCCAATTAAGTCATACACATAATGTACACTGTCACCGACAGGATTAATAATATCTGTCATCTGTCCAAAGACATTATAATATTTTTTTACAATATGTTTAAGTGAATCTGTTGTTGTTACTAACCGACCAAAAGCATCATAACCCATTTTAGCAATACGACCACCTGATAATATTATTTGCTGATCCTGCATAATACACAGTGTATGTAATGAAGGTATTGGTTTATCATTTGCCGGAAACACCCACTGCCGAACTGGCTGATAGAGAACATTGCTTTGTGTTAAAGAGATAATCGAACGCCTTCCACGATTGCTTTGCTGATAACTCATCATACAACGATCAGCATCATCATATGCAGTGACTGTTATTTCTCCATCAGGAAGATGAGTACGAATTACTCTGCCTGAATTATCGTAATCCTCTGTTATTTTTAGTGAGTTTATTTTTCCTGATGAATCAGCAAAGTAAGCAAACCTACTTGCTGTGCGCCCATATTTGTCATAAGCCGTTTTCCCCTTTAAAATCCATTTCCCTTGTATTGCTTTTCCTGTTACTGAAATAGCTTCTCTATAGCTCATTAGTTGTCGTCCAGATCCATCAAAAATAATTTTACTCTGTATTTTATTAACAGCAGTAATAATTATCTGGTTTAATTCAGGAGAGACAATATACTGATAATGCGTACTGATTGTAAAAGGTGTTTTTTGTATAAGATCTGTTCGTATCAAACGATCCCAAAGATCATAATGGTAACGAACGGTATTCCTTCCTGAAGAATCAACACCTTGTAATACGTGGTTGGTGAATAAGCTGGTTGTTACCAAAGGAGAAAGTCTTCTTTTACCCGCTTCCAGCCTGATGGCGCTATAAGTTGTCTTACTCTGATTATCTGCACTTTTTATATAATAATAATCAGTTTCAACACAATTAAGTTTAGAAGAGCTCTGTTGATTACCTGTGAAAATGAGCTGTTTTAATAATCCATAAGTTAAAGGATTGGTTGCATCCTGATAATAACGACGGGTAATAATTTTTTTCTGACTGCCAGCCTTCTGTATCTGATGATCAAGCACAAGAATATAATCATTTCCATTGTAATTAAATTGTTTTCGATAATAATTATGGGTAGTTACCGGTAATAGTCCGGAGGATATTACCGCTTTAGTACGTGCCGGATATAATGTAATGGACTCTGTTAAGTTGCTAAAAAACCAGTCGTGAGGTTGTGGAGGGCACGCAGTGTCTCCTCTGACAGGGCAGTAACTGATCTGCGTTAAACGACCGAGCGCATCTGTATGGGAAATCATTCTGCCCTGTTGATCATACCGGTTGGTTTCAGTCGTTATTGCAGGAGAGCCTGTACTGTTTCCCCACAATTTAGTAATCACTTTTAGAGGTTGGCTATAAGTTGCTGGTAAATCGGTAAAAGAAGAATGAGCACAACCATTAACCTGATCAGTACGGCAGAAAAAGTTTTGTACTTCAGACAATTCATTCCCGGTGCGATCACTGATTTGCTGTTCATCAATCAGTAGATGATATTTATTATAAGTGCGCAGTTCACGAATAATTCCGTTATCTTCTGTCGTGCTATAAGTATAACTAACCGGTGCTTCAAAAAGCCTGTCTTTAAATGTATTCCTTGTTGATTTCAGCCCAGAATTAAAACCAAGATAATTATGATTATTGCTGTTTGAGCTGGTATATTGGTAACGTGTTATCATAGCAGGCTGTCCTGAACCAGGATTAACCGTCTCTTTCATTACTACACAAATAGTAAGATTAGTTTGTTTGTCCAGGTTCATCTTCATTTCATCAGCACAATTATAGTCGTATGTTTTTTTTAATCCTGTTGGGTAAGTGACCTGAGTGATAAAGTTTCCTGTATAGCTAAAATGAATACCATAGCTTGCACTGCTTTTTTGTAACGGCAGGAGAATATCACGTAACTTCTCTTGTTGTGTATTAATCACTACCGGAACTAACCATCCTTCACTGCCTCTGCTAATAACAGTTACAGCCCCTTTTCCCCATTGAAGTATAATGTTGTGCCCTTCATTATCAGTGACAGAACGCAAAAGATGGCTGCCGGGATAATACAAGAAATATGCCTTCCATCCATCTTGTTGTTCAAGTGTTATTTCATAACCATAGCTGTTTAATGTTTCTCTTAATCCATTGGTATACGTAATAATAAAACAG
>JAPORK010000432.1 GCA_026710285.1 Endozoicomonadaceae bacterium
GGAGTGATAAGTGAATATTATGAAAGTAGTTATAAGGGTGATATTAGCGGTATTTTTAAAAAACAGGATAACGGACATTATCGGTTTTATAAGCGGAATATTTACAGTCCTTATGGTATGGTATGGTGCAATAACACAACAATAAAGCCGTTGTATCAGCAAACCCTACAGGGATTTAATGGTGAACGGACTGATTCTGCGACGAAGTGGCAATTTTTAGGTGAAGGACATAGAACGTATAATCCACAGCAGCGTTATTTTGTCAGTGAAGATCCTGCCAGTAATGGCTATGCTTTTGGTAGTAATAACCCGATCATGAATACGGATCCTTCCGGCAACAGTCCTGAGTGGATAGGAAGTATTTTTAAATGGGCAGGTTATATCAGTACGCTGGGATTAAGTGCACTCAGGCAGCGCTGGGCTAATATTGCATCATCCGTTATTCAGGCAGGGCTTACTATTGCTAGTATGGGAGCAGCTGTTGCGGGTGCCGGATCTGCTGTATTAACAGCCGTTATAGCCGGCGCAACTGCTATTGGTAGCATTCCCGTAATGGCAGCAACACTTCCTGCCAATAAAGGACTTAATATCGCAGCCAGTATCATCGGTATGACAGAAATGGCTATCACTTCGGTTGCTGTTGCAGGAGGTTTTTTTACTGGTTTTTGTGGAGTTCTACAAGATGCAGAGTTATCTACAGTCCCCTTTTGCATGTTCAAAACCGGTAGTGGAAACTGGGTTTGCCCATCTGATTCAGAACTTTTTAGCGGTTCACTTGTTGGTGTAGATGAAGATGTGCTTATTGCTTCAGTATCGCATAAGCTTGAACAAGCAACTGCTCTTTCTATGTTACATGATGCAGCTTATAGTACAGCAATAGAAGATTATATATTGGATAATTTATCTGACCTTTCTCAATTCAGAGAATATTTAGTTGTGAGCTCCAGAAAAGATGTCCAAAGGTTGTGGAAACAGTTAATTTCTTCACCATTTCAGAGTAATATAGCTTGTGATACTGGCGCTATTTTACTGGCATCTTACTTTAATAATAGATATATACCTATTAAAGGGATAGCAGAATTTCTTGCTAAACGAAGACCTTATATGAATATGAATGAAGTTTTTAATGCTGGTCATCCTTATATTAATGCTTTAAAAAAGATACTGGGCTTAGTAACGCCCTATAACAGAAAATATAATATTGGACGTTATAATATAACTGATGTTTTTAACACAAAAGACGCTTATGCAGCAATTATTAGTGGTGGTGATGGTCATATGGCTGTAGTCGAAAAAAGCAGCCAGTCAGAATTTCATTTGTGGGACGTATATCAGTTTAATTGTGATGGCTCATTATCTGTTCTTCCATACGATAATTATTTTTCACGAATTTTTATGAATAGTCACAGTGGAAGAGTGGTTATTAATGGTTATATGAGACTAGGCTAAGAAAAAATTTGTAAAATGTGAAAACATATGCGCTTTAGCAGATTAAAAGCATGTAATCTTTTTTGAAGTTGTCAATCTACAATCTTTTGCATTGTGTTATTTTGAAGAATAGTATCTTTCATTAATTGATTATTAAATGTTAATTTTATTCAAACAAAAATATTTATGCAATTATGCATTATTAATTTTTACATTATATATAAATAATCTGTTGTGTATGTTATCAGGGAAACAAAAATATATTCATCCTGATAGCTATAATAATTTTAATAAATCAAATAGTGTATTTAATAAAGCAATAAATAAATATTCAGCTGCAATAAAAATTAGAAAAAAGCAACATTCGACTTATTTTTCTGAGGAAGGTGAAAAAGACCTATGGTCCAATGCTTTTAATTTTAAAAAAATGTGGGGTACTTCAGTTAATCCACGAACAGGTATTCTTTCCGCTTACATTAAAACAGGAAGTTTACTCAGTAATTTTGGGCATGGTCCTAATATTGATCTTGAAGTTAATTATAGTAGTAATACTTTATCAGACCCCGATGGATTGGGGGCAGGGTGGAGCTGGAATTTAACTCATTTCAATCTGGTTACACATCAACTTTCAACTTCTTATGGTCAAAATTTTTATCTGAAAGAGCAACCCAATGGTCACTGGTGGCCACAATACCATAAACTCAATGATATTCTTATCGCTGGTAATATCAATACACATTTTGTTATTACTTATGCTAATGGTTTGCGGGAAACTCTCAACCATGAAGGTTATGAAATACGCCTTGAGCAACAAAATGGCTGGAGTGTCTATTTTAATTATGTGCCCGGTACACATCTGTTGCAGTCTATAACGGATGATGAAAGACATGCCATTGTATTAAGCAGATTAGCACATTATGTTACTGTGATAAGCAAAGGTAGTGAAGGACAACCCGTTGCAGTATTAATCTGTAAAAGCAGCAATAGGATACAGTGTATCAAGCTTCTCTCATTTAATCATCAAGCAAAAAGTAGTATTTATATCCGCTATAAGCAGCATTTGATTACATGCATTGATTATCCCACAGGACTAAATACAAGGTTTGTTTATAATTGCAAAGATGCAATGAAAATTTCAGTAAGTTATCCGATCTTGCTTCATTCGCTATGTGTAGTAGTTAAAAAAATGACCAGCCCTGGTTTCGGAGAGCCTGACATGATTAGTCGTTATCGGTATAGCCAGGTTAATATAAATGAACATAACTATCTTGGTTTTAATGCAAGCATAAGTATTACACAGCATTCAGCAAAGGATATATTATTTGAAGCACCTGTAAATTATACTTATAAAACAGAACAAGACAATGGAATTACCCGGGAAATTTATACTTATAATAAGTATCATCTACTCATTTATGATCAACAGATTAGTAAACGGACTAATCATGTTTTGTCAGAAACACATTACTTTTTTTGTCATACTGATGAAAGTAATGGCTGTGCACACACGTCTTTCCTTTATTTGCCTGTAACTTATAGTTTGCCTTTAAAAATCGTAACGAAGGTATGGAGTAATGGAGCAGCTATACCGGTTAAGACCACAATAAAAGAAAAATATGATTCACAAGGGAGAGTAATTTGGAAAAAAGATACTTACGGACGTATCACAATAATAGATTACTGTTCGTTAGCAGGCGATATGGCTTGTCCTCCTACTCCTGATGCATGGCCTTTTAGTACGCTAACTAAGTCTACGACACTGTATCCTGCATATATAAGAGCAGATAAAAGTTATGCAGATCCACTGACGACTTACAATTTTTATCATAAAGAAAATAATCATAATGGGAATGGTTATATATTGGTGCTTGATCATCAGATACAACAGGCAGGCGACCAAAAACTAATAACAACCCATTCTTATTATCATGATCCGGATAACCTTTTAACTTATGGTATGTTAAAAAAGGTAGTTTTTACTGATAACAGAAGTAAAGGCACTTCTATTATAAAAGATTATTACTATATTAAAAGTCTTGATAATTATACTAAAACGACTTATAGTGCAATTGAATTATCTGCCGGAAAATATCAGTTTTCATCATACATAACAACCAGTTTATTTACTAATCAGGTTTTGGAGGTAAGTGATGCTAAAAAAACAAATGTTATTCACTACTATTATGATGAATGGGATCGGCTTGTAAAAACAGAAAGTGCTTCGGGTACTGTGTTTGCAGCTAGTATCTACTACAGTTATACAATATCTCCAACACTCAATCAACTATTAATGACAGCACCGAATGGATTACAGCAAAAAGTAATTTTTGATGGTGTGGGAAGAAAGCTTATTGGTTTTTCTGAAGCAGTTGATACAAATGGAAAGCAAAAATATGGATTTTGGTGGCCAATACAAAAAGTCTGGTATGATCAGTATGGTCGTGTAGCTAAAAGCAACAGCTATGACATTGATGCAGCAGATAATGCCAGAGCAATAAGTGTAACCTGGGATTATGATGAAACAGGCAGAGTAATAAGAACGCATTTGCCTGATGGAGAAATTAGTTTTACAGATTATGACGATGTTGACAGGTGTGTAGTTAGTTATCAAAAAAACAGGCTGGGAGAATATTCTGTTCTGGCTGTTGCCCGGGCGAATGTGCTTAACCAGCCGGTGAAAAAGTGGACTTTACCTTCAACGATCAATCCCAAACTTTATTCGACTAAATCGCTTTGTCTTAATAGTAATACACAATCTTCTGCCAGAGTTTCTGAAGTCACTTATGATGGATTTGGAAGGCAAATTACGGTACAAGATCCTTCAGGAAAAATTATCAGACAACATTATGATGCACTGGGGCGACTTACTGATACTATAAATTCGGCTGGAGACAGATTTCATGAGGAGTATGATATAACAGGACAAACCACTCAGGTATGGGCGTATCCTGCATCAGGTGGGCATTATCTGTTATCATCTGCTGTTTATAATGCAGCCGGACAGTTGCGCTGGAGTGCCGGAGAAGATGGAAAGCAGACCTTTTATACTTATACAGAAAATGGCAGACTTGCGATGGTGAGAACTCCGGGGAAACATATATTTATCTGGAAGTACAACATTTTGGGTATGCCGGTAAATCAATTTACAGATAATAAAATGAAATGGTCTTGTGATTATGACCCGGTGACTCTAAGGTTACGGAGTAAAAAAGATAATACCGGAGTTACTACTTATAATTATAGTGATGATGGGTTGCTACAAACCTTGGTTCATACAGAGGGAAACAGTTATTTGAACTACCAATTACATTGGAAGTATGACAATAACAGACGTACTGTTAGTGCAACAGATATTTCAGGAAATAAAATACAAACTTCGTATGATTCTTTTAATCGTATAACTAATGTCAGTTATATATCTAAATATAATAATCACAATGAAATAATATTCAAGCCAGTTTATGACGGCTTTTCCCGTATTAGTTCTATTGATTATGGTAGTCAGATGCATCGTATAATTCACTATGATGCATGGGGAGATAAAGATCAGATAATTGATACACAGAAAAATCAGTTAATTTCACAATGGCAATTTAAATATGATATAAATAATAATATTGTAATGCTCAAACAAACAACAGGAAACAACAAATATAGTTTGTTACGCTATTGGTATGATACGCAGGATAATTTAGTAAGAATGACTTGCAATGGTTCCTCTGGTTTACCCTTATGTCCTCATGATACGGATTTTTTTGGATCAGGGTTAGTAAAATCTCCGGTAATTATCCGGCAAGATTATACTTTTACAGCATTAAACAAAATAGCAGGTATTCAGGAGAGATTGCAAAGTATACAACAACATAAGACTATCAATAAAGTGATAGGTTATCTCTATTCCAATGCTTTGATACCTTTGCGTCTTCAGAAAATTAGTACTTCATGGAATCAGTATAATCCCACTGTAAACAAATTTATATATGATCAGTCTGGTAATATGATCGTAGACGGGCAGGAAAATCATATCACTTATAATGCTATGAATGAAATAACCGGGGTCATATCTTCTGCGGGTAAGGAAAGTAACTATGTCTATGATAGTAGTGGAAAACAGGTAATGGAAAAAAGTCTTTCAGGTATAAGCTATCTCTTCTATCGTGGCAGCAGTCTGATCAATGAAAAAATAGTAAGCCCGGGAGAAAGTACACATATTACAGGTTATCTTGGTATTGCTAAAACGATAGACGGAATAATCAATGAATATTATGAAAATAGTTACAAGGGTGATATTAGCGGAATTTTTAAAAAGCAGAATAACAAACATTATCAGCTTTCTAAACGTAATATTTACAGTCCTTATGGCATGGTATGGCATGACGGCACAACAATACAACCGCTATATCAGCAAACGCTTCAGGGGTTTAATGGTGAACGGACTGATCCTGCTACAAAATGGCAATTTTTAGGTCAGGGACACAGAACCTATAATCCACAACAACACTATTTTGTCAGTGAAGATCCTGCTGGTGATGGTTATGCTTTTGGTAGTAATAATCCGATTATGAATACAGATCCTTCCGGTGACAGTCCTGAGTGGCTGGGAAGTCTTTTCAAATGGGCAGGCTATATGAGTACGCTCGGGCTAAGCGCACTTCACCAACACTGGGCTAATATTACATCATCTGTTATTCAGGCAGGGCTTAGTATTGCCAGTATGGGAGCAACTGTGGCTGGTGCAGGATCTGCTGTTTTAGCGGGTGTTGTTGCCGGTACAGCGGCAATTGGTAGCATTCCTGTAATGGCAGCAGTATTTCCTGCTAATAAAGGGCTTAATGTTGCTGCCAGTATTATTGGTGTAGTAGAAATGGCTGTCACGGCGGTTGTAGCGGCAGGAAGTTTTTTTGCCAGCCTCTGTGGAAGCATTAAAAATACAGAATTATCCACAGTCCCTTTCTGTATGTTTAAATGCAGATCTGGTAATTGGATTGATTCGCCAGATGCAGAATTGTTTAGTGGTTCGCTCATTGGTATAGATGAAGATGGAATGATTACTGCAGTATCGGGTGCACTTGAAGAAACGACTAGTCTCCCTTTTTTGGAAGTTCTTGTTTACCGTGCAGCAGCGGAGACGTATTTATTAACAGACTTATCTTGTTT
>JAPORK010000452.1 GCA_026710285.1 Endozoicomonadaceae bacterium
ATTTACACATCATACTCGGAAAAAACAAACATCGATCAAAGTCTCCAAAGACGAACAAGAGATAAACATAATAAGTCTGTTTATGACAAAGATAGCTCAGGAAATATAAAAAATGGAGACAAGAAAAAAGGTGTTCCATTAAGCGACGTTTGGGATATACCGTACTTAAATCCAAAAGCAAAAGAGAGAGTTGGCTATCCTACTCAAAAGCCACTTTTGCTGTTAGAACAAATCATTAAATTAGTAACTGAAGAAGGAGGTGTCATTTTAGATCCGTTTTGTGGTAGTGGAACCACTTGCGTTGCATCAAAGCTTTTAAACAGAAACTATATCGGTATTGATGAATCAAAAGATGCTGTAGCACTAACTAATGATCGGTTAGATAATCCTGTAAAGACAGAGTCAAACCTTTTAAAAAAAGGAAGAGATTCATATGTAAATGCAGATGCAGCTGCTTTAAATTATTTGCAGGGAATAACATTCAATGCAGTTCAAAGAAATAAAGGAATAGATGCAATTCTTGTGGAGCAATATGAGAATTCTCCCATATTAATTCGTGTGCAAAAACAGAATGAGACATTGGAGCAGGCAGCATCATTGTTGGCAAAAGCGATGCTAACAAAGAAGTCTAAACGCTCTGTTTTGATAAAAACGTCTTTAGAAGAAGACCTGTTTGAAGCAGCAACAGATATTGAAGGTATGGAAGTTATCCTGTCACCTGCTTTACAAATATCAGCTCTTATAAAAAAGAGTTAACGAGTGATTTCGGATAATGCATCTGCAACTGCACAGATTACTTCAATCATCCATTAGTCATCCATTGCTGTGGTTTGTTCAGGTAGTGAATTGTTTGGCTTCATTCCACAGCAAGTCCAGTTCTTCAGGAGAGCATGCGTTAACTGTTTTTTCTTGTTGCGCAAGTTTTTCTTCAATATAAGCAAAACGCTTTATAAATTTATGGCAGGCTTTGTCAAGTGACTGCTCTGCATTTAATTGCAGATGTCTCGACAGATTAACCATGGTAAAAAGCAGATCGCCAAATTCTTCTTCTGTCGCTTCTGCATTATTGCTTTTGCAGGCTTGTTCCAGCTCATCTGATTCTTCACGCAGTTTAGCAAAAACGGGTTGTGCTTCCTGCCAGTCAAAACCATGATGAGCAGCTTTTTCCTGAATTTTTTGTGCCCGTTTTAATGCGGGTAACGCACGTGCAACACCGGTTAACAAGCCCGATGTATTGTTTTTTTCCTGTCGCTCTTTTTCTTCCTGTTGTTTTATTTTTTCCCACAGGTTTTTTACCTGATCATCTGTCAGCGTGCTTTTTGCAAGTGGAGCGTATAAGTCACCTTCAGGAAAAACGTGTGGATGTCGGCGAATAAGCTTAGTTACCAGGGTATGTACGACATCATTAAAGTTAAACAGAGATTTTTCATCAGCCATTTGCGCATGGAAAATGACTTGTAGTAACAGATCGCCTAATTCTTCTTTCAGATGGTTGAAGTCTTTGCTGGTAATAGCATCTGCAACTTCATAGGCTTCTTCAATCGTATAGCGGGCAATGGTTTCAAATGTTTGTTTGACATCCCAGGGACAACCATGTTCAGTATTTCTCAATTGCTGCATCAGAAAAATTAAATCTTTAATAGTATAGCGTTGCATAATAATTACAATGTGCTGTCTTATTTGAAAAATTAATTAATATCTGTTTGTTGTCATCATTTGCTGGCATTAAACCAGTGGCGCTCTCCTTTATTTAAATCATAAATATTGAAACCGACCATAGAATGTCCATACAGATGAACTGATATTACCTGATCTGAACCTGAATTTCCAGAAGTATGAATATGATCAGGGTCCGGAATAAAACTGGTCAGCGATCCGGAAGATAATAAGACGGATCCTGTATTAACTAACTTAATATCTGTATTGGCAGAATGATGTTGTGCATCTTTTCTGATAAAATGCCGTTCATGGAAGGTACCATTTAAAATACCAACAACGCCCCATGTTCCATGATCGTGAATAGCAGTCCACTGACCCGGATTCCACACCAGTACATACAGACCTAATTCATTTTTTTCATCCAGGTAAACAACATTCCTTGCATAATGGTCATCACAGGCCAGCAGATGTTCTGATTGTATCCATTTATCTGCTTGTGACATCAGTATTTTTACTTCAGGGATCAGCCCTTCTACACAGGCAATGGGTGAATTATCCTGATTCACCTGTTGCTTGCATTTATCAATAAACTTTTCCAGTATCGGTGACATCATCTATCTTTTTCTCCATGCGGTCTCTTGATTATTCAAACTATTCTTGTAAGTTATTAATTTAACAAAGATAAACCTTTATAAACACAGCAAAACCAATCAACAGCTTAAGTGTTTGTTTTTTTTTAGTTATTTTTAAAGAATGTTTGCAACACTTTTAATCTTTCGGTCTGAAAGCATTTTTTTAAACAGATAAAGCCGGTTATTTTAAATTGTTAACTGAGCTGTTTATTATGTTGATAATAAAAAAATAGCGAAGGATCTTACTAATAGCAAACGAATTAACCCCCATCGGAGTAGAGTTTTTTTGGTCAGCCATATTCGGTTTATCAGCTCACTACAAAAAAACTGCTATTTTGTTTTCAAAAGTGAGAAATAATTTTGTCATATGCAGCAACTTTTACTATAGCAGGCAGCTGCTTAGTGAGTTCTGATTATTTCACATTCTGCTAAAACACGACAATTTTTATTTAAAAAAATTGTAAATATAAAGTTGTGTCTGTTCATTTTATTGCTACACTCTCTTTTGCAAAATTTTTGCATGTTTTTCATTAGAAAAATTCATAATAATAAAAAGAGTCGTATAATGAATATAAAAATGTTTAGTAATGAAAAAGAAAATAAACTAATTAGCAATTTTTTACTATTGCTAAAGCAATTTTTTTATTATCGCAGTTGCAGATTATTTACGGTAATACTGCCTGTAATTTTTAGTTTTGCGCTAATTTTATCAGGTAATGCGCTGTCTGCTGAAGAAGAAGCCACTCACTCTGCCGATCAACAACCAGTTAATCTGTATGATGTTTTGGCGCGTCATGGAGATGCACCGGTTGAGTTTATTAATAGTCTTTATTATTTATCAGATAGTGAAGTAGCAAAGCAAACCCCAGTTGTTACAATCACAGCATACACATCAAAAGATCAGGAGCGATCTGAATTAAAAAATAATGATACTAAATTGTTAACTGTGCTAAAAACATTCAACAGCGGATTTCCTGTTGATGATCTGATTCATGCTATCGATAGCAAAAAAGCACTGACGCTAACAAAAAGTGTACTCTTTGATTCTTTATTAAAACAATATAGTTCCATATACTATAAAGATGAAGGTGATGCGGTTAAAACACTTACCATTACTATTAAAGGAATGCTTTTTCATCTTGAGCAGCGTGCACAGCAAAAAGATCCTGTTGCAACCCTTATCTTAGAGTTTTTAAAACAACCCTTTCATGAAGCAAATTTTTCTTCGGATGTTACTTCGCAATCTTCTTTTTCTCTTCTGCAATATTTTGTGAGACCATTTGTTTCAGTACCTGAAAAAAAACTTACTTTTTCAGAACGATTTGAAAAATTGTCGGATCTTGCAGCTGTAGATGATGAAAAAAAGGCAAGAATCATTTTTTATCTTAAAAAGCAAGGATATGAGTATCAAAGAAATCATGTGTTTGCCACTTATGAACTAAATGAAGAAGAAGTTACACCGGTTATATCTGATAATCTGGTACCAACTTATGCAGAAATGCAGGACATGGTACATGTTGAACAAAAAAGTGCGCCTTCTTCAGGAAAAAGTGGAGTAAATCCATTCAACAACAAATGGGCAACAGCGGCTCTTGTTACCGCTGTATTCTGTACCACGATGATGAGTGGACACGCACAAGTTCCCCCAAGGTGTGGTCCTGATGGTAATTGTGGCATGCAAGAAAGTGTTCCACTGTTCGCCCGGGATTATGCCAAGACTTTAGAAGGAAATCCTACAGGTAATTTTAGAATGGCAGAAGATATTTATCTTGGCGATACAGATTCTTTGCCACTGTTTCCTAATTGCAGTGCACCCTTTTCCGGATCACTTAGTACAGGAAACTTTACACTCCATGCAAATGATTCAACAGCTCCACTGTTGGGTTGTATGCGTAATGCTAACGTTGAAGGAAATATCAATCTTTGCCAGTCCGGCAATACATCGGTTTCGGTTGTTGCTGACGTGGTATCTTCTGGAAATATGTTGGCGGTTCAACAGGCAGAGGCGTGTGATACGTTGCGCCCGATGGCAGCCAATATCACCGGTAATGATAACCGGATTAGTTTGGTTGGTCAACCTGCTAATATAACAGAGATTCCTGATGGTACTGGTCTTATTGCAACCGAAATTTCAGGTAACAATAATCGAATCACAGTTAAAAATGCCGGTCAACTATATGATGCACCTATGTTTGACAAGGCTGGCGGTAATGAGAACATATTTTATCAACAAGGCGTAAATGCTACTATTAATGCAGATAACTATTATCCAAACGGTGAAAGACTGGTTGCTAATCAGTTTACAGCAGGCAGAGATAATATTGTCAAACAACACGGAGTTCATTGTACATTTATTGCGCCTGATTCCGATCAGAGAAATATAACAGAAAATCTTAGCAGAGACGATCCTCATGTAATCGCTTCTGAAACAACGATGCGTATGTTACCCGGAGTAATGGCAGGGAACGGAACTTCAAATAGCAACTTTACTGGTTCTGGTGATGATACTGCAATGTTTTCAGGTTGTCCGGGACCACAGCGTAGATCAGATTTTATTGATTTACTTTCGGGTACGCTTACACAGGAGACAAACTGCTCGCTTTCTCAGTGTCCGGTAACAAGCTGGGATGATGCTGGTTCTATATTGTACGGCAATTTAAGTGATTTGTGTGATGCACAGAAGGTAAATACAAGAAATATAAGTGACTGGAGTCTTGCAAATTTTAGATTTTGTTCTACTGAAATGAGAAAAGATAACTGTACTTGTAATTTACCTAATGATCAGCTGCATGGAATTGTTGTTGCAAACAATCAAAGCGGTGAAGCATGGTTAACTTCCCGACAAACTTATCCTGTTAATCCTGCTGCAAATGAAGAAGGATTGGTTCGGCTTACCCGATTATTTTCAGAAAATGGGGACATCAGAATATTAAAGGCTCAAAATGAATCGTTGGTAACAGAGCTTCCGGTAAGTCAGCTTGTAACCAAACAACGTTTACTGGGTCTGTATCCTGGTGCAGAGAAAGGACAAAGTGTACAGCTGTTTTCGGCAGAATTATCAGGTGATTCTGAAACCTACCATGCAGAAACTTTTCCTGTTAGGGGTAATCCTCTGTTGATGACAGAAGATAGCGTTTTGGTAAATAATCCAGGTAATGAGACGATTGATCTGTATCAGTTAGATATGCCGAACAATAGCACCGGAATGACACCGGTTACCCTTGGTGATACACCTTACAAAAGTATTAAGCTTTCTGGGTCTGAGAATGCAGAAAATGTTTTTGCTGCTACGGTTAAAGATGAGTTGGTATACGTGGCTGTAACCAATAGTACTGATGCAGGAAAGGTTAATGTAATGCGTTATAATCTGACTTCAGAAAATTGGGATCCTGAATGGAACCGAACAGAGACTGTAGATACAGCAATGGCTTACAAACTGGATATTGATAACCAGGAAAATATCCGGTTTTTGCGTCGCGGAGAAATAGTTTCAGATAAACTGGTTTCAGTATCAATTCCTGATGAAGGTGGCTGCTTATCTGTCAGTCAGAGTCGAGATGGAGTACCAACAACATTAAGACCGACAGGTGATAGCAATAGCAATAGTAATAAAGATAACAAAACGGTAATCATTGGAACTGCAGCAGCATTAGGAGCTTGTGCCGTTTTAGTAGGAGGTACAGTGACGGTTGTTGTCGCGAAGAATTGTTACGAAACAAGGTGCAAAAAAGGACGAACTGCTCCTAGAAATGTGGAAGACCAAGCAATGAAACCAACAAATTGGCGGGACAACCAACTTAATCAAGGCGATAATTAAATAATAAGATTCATTAGTTAAATTGAGTTAAGAAGAAGCAGGGTAGTTGACTCTGTAAACAAATTTTGTGTAACTGCCTTAGATTAAGCACAATCAATTAAGGCAGTTCTCAGAGTTAGGTAAAAATGTAGTGACTCAAACCTGATCAGGTAGTTATCTGTTTTCAAGCAGTGATTGTCAGATTAAGCCTGAGTCATTACAAATAAATATATCAATTGCATCTCCTGAAATGACCTGTTATTGCCCTATTTCCTGGTTAGATTTTTTGTAACTATTCAGCCATACTTTCAATGCTATCTATAAACTTAAAATCAATAACTTATCAAATTCTGATAAAAAATTTAGTACTTAAATACCCAATAAAAAGTTTATTTTTATGTCTTTTATGGTCGTATATAATTATGAGAATTTTCTAACCTACATTCCCGCGATCTCCATTTGGATTCCATAAATTAAACAGGCTGTTTTTCC
>JAPORK010000277.1 GCA_026710285.1 Endozoicomonadaceae bacterium
ATGTGCATATAATGGTCCATAATCCTTCGCAGTTTTACTGGGGTGATGTATCATCGCAACACTATCATTTGCAAACGCAAGATGATTTGCAGTTTTCAGCTGATTTTGTAAATGAAGAAGCGAACAGTTTACTTGCTTCTATGGGTAAACTGGGCAGAGATTATCATGATTTGCTTAGTGACATACAGGCACAGGAAGATGACCGCTTTATTGACCCCATTACAACAGAGAATAAAACCCTTGCGGTTCCTCCCTCTCTTTTGCAACAAATTCAGTCACATATTTTTAATCTGACTGAACCGGATGAAGCGGTTACACTGCCATCTGAAGATGATTCTGTAACCATTAACAGTTGTCATAGTGTGTTGAGAGAAGTTGAAATTGTACATGATTATCTGTTATCTGTTTTGGAAAAAAATCCTGATTTAACACCTAAAGATATTATTGTTATGACACCGGATGTGGAAACCTATAGTGCTCCCATACAGGCAGTATTCTCTGGTGCTTCTGCTCAGCGATTTATTCCTTTTGCCATTTCAGATCGTAATGCCAGGCGAGAACATCCTCTTCTGGAAACGTTATTAAACCTCTTATCTTGTGATCAGACACGCTGTACCATTACTGATGTAATGACCATACTTGAAGTCCCGGCGGTGATGCGACGTTATAACATACAGCCGGAACAGTTAGCTGTGTTGCATCAGTGGATTGCAGAGTCAGGTATTCGCTGGGGGTTGGATTGTTATCATAAGCAACAACTGGGCTTACCTGAACAATTGCAAAATACCTGGGAATTTGGACTGCAACGGTTGTTGCTTGGTTATGCCTTTAAAGGGCAAGATATACTCTATGACGAGATACTGCCTGTTGAAGATATTGAAGGATCGGATGCTGTATTGAGTGGAGCATTAGCAGATTTTATTACCGATTTAACTCAACTGAGCAGATCGTTACAAAAAGCACGAACGGCAGAACAGTGGATGTTATTGATCTGCCAGGTATTGGAAACTTTCTTTTTGGCGGATGAAAAAGAAAAACCAGTGCTGCAAATAGTACGTAATCTGCTAACTGATTTTTGTGAGCAGATAGAAAATGCCGGTTTTAAATATCCGGTTGCTCATGCGGTTATGCTTGAATGGCTGACAGATCATCTGGATAGCCATAAAATGAGTCAGCGATTTTTGGGTGGTAAAGTTAATGTATGTACTTTAATGCCAATGCGTTCTATTCCTTTTAAAGTGATTTGTATTTTGGGAATGAATGACGGAGACTATCCGCGTACTATTGCTCCCGGAAGCTTTGATCTGATCAGTAAATTTCCACGTAAAGGCGATCGCTCCCGTCGGGATGATGACCGTTATCTTTTTCTGGAAGCTTTACTGGCGGCTGAAAGTTATCTGTATATCAGTTATACAGGGCGTAATATTAAAGATAATACTGAACGACCACCATCGGTATTATTGTCTGAATTTTTAGATTATTGCCAAAGGCATTTTAATCCCGATGGACAGAAGCAGTGGGTTACCGAACACCCGCTGCAACCATTTAGCCCGGAGTATTTTGATAAACGTTCTTCTTTGTTTACTTATGCAGCGCAGTGGTTGGTTCCTGCGACAACTACGCTCACTGGAGAAACCTCATCTTTCATTAAAGATTTATCTCTGCCGGTGTTGCCCTTGCCAGAGCAAACTGAACTGGAACAACTGATAACTTTTTATCGTCATCCCTGCAAATATTTTTTTCAGCAACGCCTGAATATTCATTTTGAAAAGCTGGAAACTTTACCTAAAGATGATGAACCTTTTGATTTCACCGGGCTGGATAATTTTCATTTACAATCAATATTACTTGACCATCAGCTGCGTGATGTTCCATCGGAGCACAGTATACAAATACTGAAAGCCTCGGGTAAATTACCACATCCTCCTTTTGATAAGATAAAGCTGGAACAGATCCGGAAATCTCTGCAGCCATGGGTAGAAGAGATTAAATCATTGTTAACGGATCCGCAGGAAGCGCAGAAAGTTTGCCTGACAGTAGGTAGTACCCGGATTACCGGATGGATTAAAGATATTTATAATCATCGGCTTATCCGTTACCATCCGGGCAAAGTAAAAAGTAAACTTCTGGTCTCTGGTTTGATCGAGCATTTAATCTGGTGCGCAGGTGGCAAACATCTGGAAGAAACCGTACTGTTTTATCTTCCCGCTACAGCAAAAGAACAAAGTTGCATACGCTTACCCCGATTTTCTCAGCAATTTAGTCTCGCCGCACTGGAAAAATTAGTGCACGGCTATCAAAGAGGATTAAATGAACCTTTACCTTTTATACCAGAGGTTTCCACCACCTGGATTCTATCAGCTAAAGATTATATTTTACAGTCTGCTGACAGAGGGGATGTTCCACAAAGGGCGGTACAGAAGACAAAGGAAGCATTTGAACGAGAACAAAGCAGGGATGATTACATTGCACGGGTATGGTCAGAAATGGATGAAAAATTATTTAGCGGTGTGACTTCAATTGCGGAAACATTGCTGCAACCACTGATAATCTCTGACAACAAAGGATAACCGTTATACTCCTGCCATGCGCCACCGTTGTCATTCCTGGACGGGAATCTATTCAGGAAAAGCATCGCTGGAAATATAACTTCCCTGTTACCAGATTCCGGCAATCCCTGCCGAAACGGAATATTCAGACAAAAGTGCCAAACCAGAGTTTATGTTAAACGCTGCACGGCGACTTCAACTGGCGTTTTTTATTTTATGCCTAAGTGTTCATGTATGTTGTCGGCTAAATATTGCCGAGGTGTATCCATCGTTGCTAATACGAGTTCTTTGAAAGGCTTAATATTTCTTGCGTTTAAATGAGCTCCAATCTGTGTCATTATTACCTGGTTTTTATCCCTGTCTGTTCTGGCAGCTCGTATCTCATCCGCTATCTCAAGCCTAAAAACACCCCTTGAAATAAGCCGCGTAAACAAATGATGATCATATGCACTTATAAGATCAGCGTAGAACGTAGTAAAAGCTTCCTTAGCATCTTCAGGGCTAATACTATCCCAGGTAACAGGTTCGGATGGTGCCGAAGCAGAAGGGATGGACCTTGGTTTTTGCTCTTGTACTGTTAGCTTTGTCTGCATGTTACCCGCTAAACTATGCATCATTCCTGGTCGTATCATCCATGGTTGTTGCGGTACCATTCTTGGCGGTGCTGGCAGACAATTTGGTCGTTGCTGCATTGTTTGTGTTCCTGGTTGCCAGGGCATTTGTGTTTGTGCTGGAATTTTTACATTCAATGGATTCATATTAAATACGAATATTGCCAGCTTTGCCAACTCCGCGCACTCCAGGTAACTTTTTGCGCTATTCCATAATGTCATAAAAGATTGAGCTACTATTTTTTGCAGGTTTTTTTCTGCATGTAAATAGTCAGTCCGTCTAAACCGGTCTGTAATTAATTCATTTTCAAAGTGATAACTAACTAGAAAAGCAAACACTAAAGGGCGGTATTGATATTTATAATGCTCGAATAACTCAAGAAGTGAAGGTGTTGAGTCCAGATATTGAACAGTTATATAAGAAAGATCAACCTCTGGTATTTGTAATTGCGCAGCAAAGGTATTGAGGATAGTGAGAAGTGCTGCCGTATTGTTGTTAAGTACAGTTCTTGTCAACTCTATATTTCCCATAAAAAACGTTTCATAGTTGCTGAGCATCATTTGCCAGTCTTCTGGATTGTACTCAGGGTTCGTGCGAGGCGTATCTACAGCGCTTTCATTAGTATTTTTAAGTGCCTGGGCTGCTGTTTGAAAAAAATGGTAACCAGGATGTTTGTCTGAGAGGAATTCTGCAATGTAAGCGTACATATTGTGGAGTATTGAATAAACATAAAATTTTGCGGTTTGCTTATCTTTTATTGGCGATGTGGCTGAATCTAACATAGCAACTGCCAGTCTGTCTATGATGCCAGTCATGCCAGTATCGTACTGTTTGCCAGTTATCTCAAGATAAAAATTAATTTTAATAAATTCTGAAAAGTAAGGATATAAATCTGCCCAGTTTACCTCGCTATAGTCCCATTGTGTAGACAGAGTATCTAACTGACCAATAGCTACATTTCGTTTTGTATTTTGGGAGATTGATGCCACGTCTGGTGAAATGTAAACTCGTTGGAAAGTATCATGTGAAACATTGCGCGGTTGCTGTATTTGAACTACGCGTGGTCTCTTGCCTTTGGGTGGGTGAAACATAGCTTCTGCTGTATTGTTCAAAAATAACAATGTTAGCAGGGTAATAACGATATTCCATTTTGCTCTTTGTGACATATAATTTAACCTCTCATAACTGCTATATGTCTGTTAAAAAAAATTGTTTTATCGCTGTGAAATAAGTGCACATTGCCTCACCAGTGCAGCTTAATTCCGTTGAAGTTGAGGAGCCTAGCAGACGAATTATGGTTTGCGCAAAAATAAATAAAAAAATTAACTGTTGACTCAAAAAAAAATAACGTTATAAAGAAAATAAGTGCAGACATTATTTTTCAGACGCTATTCCTTTTTTGTTAAATACTGTTTTTATTACCATGTCAATTTGTGAAAGGTTGTTGCAACTTGTATTCTGTAATCAGAGGTGTTTACAGAAAGATTTTTAAGTAAAACCTCCGATAAAAATCTTCTTTAAAATGGCTGGTACAATGCCCTGTATTACGGTTGGTTTGAAAGGATTGATAATATTTTCCTGTGGTTCGATGGTACACATAATGAACCGGGTTTTAAGGATTTTTGTTATTGAAAAAAAATACAAGACATTTCTATTTTATGTTTTTCAGAAATTTTGCCGCAAATTATAAAATATGTTTTGAAAGCTTAAAACAAAACTGTTAGTATGTTACGTTTTCAGATAAGGCTCTGGATATGAGTCACTCTTCTCCTTATCAGTCTCTGCCACATAAGGTATGTCATGTAGTAAGGAGTTGTGTCTGCCGTGGAAAAAGATAATTTCACAGATCATCTGAGTATTATTTTAGCTGATTTCAGATGAAATTGCATGAGTAAAATCTGTTACAGGTAATAAAAGTTCAGAGGAGCTTATGAAAGGTAAACAGGTAAAGTGTTTGTTTATAGTAAAAAAACTTAGGGTGTAGTGTTGCTATACATGCTGGTGGTTTTCCGGATAAAACAGCATCCGATAACAGTAAATTCAGAGTATAAATTATTGCGGTTATATTAACAGTCAATGAACTAATTATAACCACAGAAAAGCATTTATCTCTGTGTTTTTTAATTTTAAACGGCTGGTTTATATATTTTAATGAAGACAGAATTAATATGATCTGAGATTTTTACTGAAAAAAAAGTAATAAAAAGATTGAGTACTTATTTAAATAAATTTATAATCGTATCAAAAAAATAGACAGGAGGATATATGTCTGACGCCAAATCTCAAAGTCAATTGAAACAAATGCTGGAACAATTGGCTAAACATTGGAATATAACCAGTGAAGTTGTGGATAATTTAATTATTCTGCCCATTCCATACAAGGGTGATAATTATTCTGTGTGCTTTTCTGTTCTTGATGAAAATTTTGCGCTTATGGTGTTACAGGCATCAAGTAATATTGCCGATGCCAATAATAAAAAATTACTCGAAATACTGAAGCGTAATTCAATAATTAATTCTGCGTTATCCGTCTTTTTCATTCATGAAAGTGATGATAACAAAACGGATGAATTACCATTATTGTACCAGGCTTTATTCCCTTATTCGCAACTCCCTCTATCCGATTGTATTCAATATGTAGAATCTTATTTGGAACAATATTCAAATAATATGAAGCGTATTGAAAATGTAGGGCCTTCTACAGGAAGAAAAAGTATGAGAAGTACTATGGATAGTAAGTCCATGGGTGGTTTGAAAATATAATATTTTACATGTATTTTTTCAATAAACTGAAAAATGAGGTTATGAAAATAATCCGGAAGATATTTTTATGTATTGTTATAATAACTTTTATATACAAAAAATATACTTCGGATTAAAAGATGTTTTTAAATAAATACTACTGAATCTACAGAAAAAATAGTGAATAAAAAGCCATCGAAATAAAAAAGATCTTAACAGTTTAGCCTGTCTGTATCCATACAGTTTAAATGGATTTAATATGATATAATTTGCTGTTTTTTTTGTTGGGTTTTCATTAGAGTCTAAAAATTTTTCTGTTTAATAGTATAAGTTGTAGGAGGTTAAAGGCATGTTTTTTGACTTTCAGAGAAATGATGAACTGACAGCAGAGCTCAAGAAAAGGGGTTGTGTTGTTACAGATTACTTTGTTGAAAAAACAACGATTCCCTTAGGTTATACATTTATGTCTAAGTATTTACAATTTTCTTATTGTGTAAAAGAACATTGTGTTTTACTGATAACTTTTTCTGTTTATAAACGTGATGCAAATTCAATTGGTATACTGCGAGATTTTAAAAGTTTCATTGACATTATGAGAAGCATTTCTACTCTTCGTATGTTAGTCGTACTGGTTTAATCGTACCCCAAAGAAGAGCA
>JAPORK010000186.1 GCA_026710285.1 Endozoicomonadaceae bacterium
TAAACAGTTCTCTGGCCATCACCTTTTTTATTTGTGCTGTATAAGCCTTCTGCGATAATTTTTTTGTTGAAACAAGAGGTGTGACAAATTCGGGTTTAAGATTCTTAACATATGCCTCTATCTTCTTTGCCTGCCACCATCCACCAGGATCGTCTGTACCAAAACCTTTCAGATGAGGAGGTAGTGCAGCTTGAAGTTGTTGTGGGTTTTGGAGTATGTTGGTTCGTACACTATTTAGTGCTTGTTCTGCTTTTTTTTGCTCCCGCTCTGTCTTTTTCTTGTCCCGCCTTTGTTTTCTTGTTAGTTGATGCGTTTCGACACGATTCTGCTCAGCTGGTTGTGGAGTGGAAGCAGCAAGTGGGGGAAGGCGATCCATAGCAATATTCTCCTGATTATAAGACGTTATAAAAATTGTAGAGAATAAACCGGTTATTTGTTATGTATTCATCGGGTAATGTTATAAACAATGACAGCAACAGTGGATGAATATTTTTTATTAGTAACGACGCCGGAGGTATGACTCTTTTTATCCACAGTCCATAGGCTGTACATAGATTGTTTGTGTTATGTAGTCTCTTCGTGCGGGTCACTGCTTATTTTTTAGAAGGTATTGATTGGATCAGATTTGAATTACCGGAACTAAAACATGTTTAATCTGTTAGCCAGTCTCATTTCAGAAACCAGACGAACCATTGGGTTGAGCGCTGCCACAACTTGCTGAAATGCTGGCTGACTGAGAATTTTTCTAGCTTTGAGTTTACTGTCAAAAGAGCCCTGAATAAGTAGATACTGACCATTTTCACTTATTGTAACCGCATGCTTTAATATAGGATAACGTCGTTGTACCCACAACAGCATGTCAGGATCTCCGGAGATGATCCATTGAATGGTATATCTGTTAAGTTGTTGTGGCAGTGCAGCGGTTACAGTCGGTGTCATTAAATTTTGCTGAACAACTTTGGCATTTTGCAAACTGGCGACAGGACGTGCTTTAGGCTGAAGCTGCTGTGTTATATGTTGTAATTCAGGTATTGATATTGCATCAAGTGCAGTGAGCCGATCGGGATACACGCCTTCAGTCAATAAATATTGTGTTTGCTGTCTCATGGTTAAACGCAAGATTTTAGCAGCAGCCAGTTGTGGATAAGTACGTCTTAATGCATTAATGTATTCCAGCGTAGGGCTGCTTGCCCACTGTATAGTATAACCACCCTGAGGAAGCATATTTCCGGATAAATCCTGCGGCTTCTCTTCGGCTAAAAAAGCACCAAAGGAGCCAATAGTTCTTGCCCAGGGGTTAAGCCGTGTAGCCAGCTGTCTCCATGGCTCCTGCTGTAAACTTGCCAGCGCCAGATGCATTGTCTTAAACAGACCGTTGACTAGCATGTACTTTTCCTGACCATTTGTCTGTGAAACGATAATGGTGCCTTGTGCCAGTAATGGGTAACGCAGCTTTAAATCTTCGAGTCGTTCTTTATCAACAGCGCTGGCCCATTGTAAAGTAAAGTAGTTTACCGGTGCATTATGCAGTGACAATGTCTTACTTTTCTCAGGTGCAGGCAGATCTTCTTTCTCTTCCATTTTTAAAAAGTCAGGTACTTCTGGTAACTGATCAGTCTCTGTTGCAGGAGAATAATTTGCTGGCTGGTGGTTTTTTTTCTGCATTTCAGTGGAACGTGTTTTTGCATGTAGCCGGTCAGCTGAACTTCCTTCAGCAGGATTTGATTTTATTGGTTGTCTGTTGTAATCTCTGTCTCTTGCGGGCTCTGTATAAGTAGTTTTTATTATTTCTTGTTGCGGATACGTTGTTTCTTCTGCATTGATGAGTAAAGTGGTTTCATCTGTTTTATAAGGATTCCATCTGCGTATAATATCCCGTGCGCTTATTGCCTGTGGTTGTTGATATCTGTTTCTGGTATAAGTCAGGTTGTTAACGGGTGGTGACTGATAATAGACATTACGTTCTGGTGGTAAGGCATTGTTGTTCAGCTGTTCATAATTATCTGTTATATTATCATGGGTTTTAGCTGCATATTGAATGTGCTGATCATACTCAGAACGGGTTAATTCGGCAGCATGATGATATTCCTGATATTGAGGGGCAGGTGCCACATCTTCCGGTTTTACTTTTGGTTTTGGTCGGTGTTGCTGCCGAGGGTGCTGCATAAGAATATCGTTAACATCAGTGCGTTCACTCAATAATCTGTCTGAGTGGTTAATACTATGGGTTTTAATAGGCTTGTCAGTTGGTTGTGAGTAATAAGAAGAAGAGATATTGCTGTGTTGTTGCTGTATTTTATTTTCATGCCTTGAAAGATCAGCCGTGGTTTCATGGTGATAATTTACTTTATTACGCAGCGTTTGTCTGCTGTTGTTACGAATGACTTCAGCTTCTCGGGTTTCTGTGGGGGATTCACTGTTCATTTGCTCAGCCATTAACTGTAACGCAATATTGTTATGTTTGCGTCCTCTGGAAGTCTTACGTAATGGCTGTGTTGATTCTTCAGATTCAATGGCTGTAAAGCGGGGCGCTTGGTGATGATGATTATTACCTGTGCTCATAGCAGTATTACTATTTCTTTCAGGCTGCTTCTGTTTCTTTGCAGAGGCAGACAAATGCAATGGCAGAGGATTAGTGCTAACATTTTGCTGTCTGATCGCATGGCTATTTTCTTTAGCTGATTTTTTTTCATTGTGCATTGTTAATGCAGTTTGTGGCTGAGCGGTGGTTGTTGTAGTTTTGCTATCTGTTTTCAGAATAGAGTTTTCAATATTGAGTATTGTTTCATCAATGGAGAATGATTTTTCTTTACCTGAAGCCTTTTTCGGTGTGTTACTTTGTGTCTGTTGTGCAGAATTTTTTGCAGCATCAACAGGATTAATATCCCCAGAGGTTTCTGTATTAGCCGTGGATTTAGTTGTGTTTTTTGTGGAAACAACGGCTATCTGCTCTGCCTGATTTGCTGGTTTGTTATGCTGAAGTTTTATCTCTGCCAGTGCTTTGGCAAGTGTTCTTATCTCTTCGCGCAGCAATTTAAAGGCATGAGTCTGACTTTCTGTATCGGTATGGATATTTTTTTTATCGTCAGAGCCTGAGGTTACACTTTCCAGTGTCTGCTGATACTCATCATCGGGTCTGGTCTGGCAGACCCAGTCCTGATTGCTACCCGATGCCATGCACTGCCAGTTTGAATGTGTATTCATTGCACTGTGTTTTACTGGCATTTGCAAAGATAAGCGGGTAATGTTTTCAAGAGAGTATTTGTTATGATGGTCACCTTCTTTTTTACATTGCCAGTCTTCATTGGGTCCGGCGACACATTCCCAGTCAGAAACCTTACCTTGCTGAGATTGTGAAGAAGGCTTACCTGTCAATGTAAATGCAGGGATACTGAACAATGTCAGTACTACAAGATAACAAACAGAACGTTTGATTGCTGCATTCATATCTGGCAAAGTATCCCTGAACAATAAGCTTTAATGGATTTACATTTAAAAAAAACATCGGCACATGACTTTCTCCTTTAAGTAATGTTTTATAAAAGGCAATAAATTTTTTCTGACAACAGTTCAACGCAAGGATTTAAAATAATTCTGTTTTACAGATAAAATGTGGATTAATCTGATATTTCATTAACAATCAAATGAGGAGTTCATAAATGAGTGGGAAAACAGCCCCGGTATTTAATGTGAGCGAGGAAACAGAACGATTAAAAAATCTGGTTTCCACGATTATCGCAGAAACAAAAGCCCGAGGCATGGATGCCTGTGAAGTGGGAGCCAGCAGTAATGTTGGTTTTTCAACAACCGTGCGTATGGGAGAAGTTGAAACGATTGAGTTTAACCGTGATCAGGGTTTTAGTATTACCGTCTATGCGGGTCAGCGTAAAGGTTCTGCCAGCACGACAGATGCTTCAGAAAATACAGTGAAAACCACGATCGAAGCGGCCTGTAATATTGCCCGTTATACGCAGGAAGATAATTGTGCCGGTCTGGCTGAGCCAGAAAAAATGGCTACCTCTTTACCTGATCTGGACTTATATCATCCATGGGAGATGAATATGGATGAAGCCATTGCCATGGCAAAAGCCTGTGAGCAGTCGGGTCGTGACATGAGTGATAAGATTGTCAATTCAGATGGTGCCACGGTGGAAAATTACCAGGGATGCAGCGTTTATGGCAACAGTCATGGTTTTATTGGCAGCAGGCACGCCACAAAACACAGCATTAGTTGTATGCTCATTGCCAAAGAAGCACAGGAGATGCAAACCGACTACTGGTACAGTCTGTCGCGTGATCCTGCGCTGCTTGAAAGTGTTGAAGAAATTGGTCAAAAAGCAGCACACCGAACACTAAAAAAATTAGGTTCAAGAAAAATAAAAACGGGCAATTTCCCGGTTGTTTTTCAAGCAGATGTCGCATCAAGTCTGTTAGGGCATTTTATTTCAGCCATCAGTGGTGGTAATCTTTACCGGGATGCTTCTTTTTTGAAAGATAGTCTGGGGAAGCAAATTTTCCCTGAATGGGTGCGCATTTATGAAGACCCTTATCTGTTAAAAGGACTCGGATCCGGTGCCTATGATGGTGATGGATTACAGACACAAAAGAAAGATTTTGTAAACAATGGCATGATTACCAGCTATGCATTAGGAACCTATTTTGCCAGAAAATTAGCAATGGACAGTACAGCAAATGCTGGCGGTGTCAGAAATTTGTTTATAGAAAGTAACGCTGGAGAACTGCAGAATTTACTTAAAACGATGGACACAGGTTTGCTGGTAACTGATTTTATTGGCAGCAGTATTAACATGGTTACAGGTAATTATTCGAGAGGTGCTTCAGGATTCTGGATTGAAAAAGGTGAAATAGCTTATCCTGTTTCTGAGGTGACAGTAGCAGGCAATCTGCAGGATATGTTTAACGGAATTGTAAGTGTCGGTAGCGATATTGATTATCGTCACAGCCTTTATACTGGCTCTGTACTGATTGACAAGATGATGATTGCCGGAGAATAAAAAGTAATTGGTCGTATTATTGCAAAATATTTAACATACTGCAATGGATGATTAATAAGCTGCTGCACGGTAGTGAACCATAACTGATTTGGTATGATTCACTACACAGAAAAATATAATTTCGCATAAATTTATTTTTTGATACTTAAGACAAGGATGTCAACAAACAAGCTAGCAATAAAATACATACTTATAAAAAAACGACTGAATAACATTGGTTATTTATGCATATACTTTCTTTTTATTTCTTCACGGGTACACAAGTCGTTACACTAATTGATGAAACATGATTATTAGCTCTGCTAAAACAAACAGCCGCTTTATCATTATTTTCAAGGTTTGCAAGTGGACATTCTACTGTTTCAGGTCCATTTATAGTGCAATCAGTACCTCCAAACCACCAGTTATTACTTAATCCCTGATGTCCTTGTGCTAATACTATATTGTTAAAAACATATGTTTCTGTCGTTTGTGATATTTCATTACCTGTATTTGGATCTGTTATATTAACAGGATGCTTCAGAGGATAAATTATTGTGAGCGTACCTTTAATAGCAAAATTAAGTTTGCGTGGTTGATGGTCAAATACATTTGCACCTCCATTTTTAAACCAGTTTGAAAAACATTTTGCTGTACTTTTTGAGCCTTTCCTGCCAGCCATAACATTAATCTTATTATTACTGAAAGATATTCCAGTGTATGGTTGGTTTTTTGTGATACATTTATCTGTTGCTTTAAAAGAGACTTTAATATCATTTTTATGTTTTAGACTAAAACCCTTTGCGAATCCTAATACAGCGTAAGCTATTCCTGCAGGCGTAGCCGCAATTGAACTACTTATGATAAGAATTGGGTATAGTGCAGAAGTTGCTGCAACAGCAACTAACCCACCTAAAGCTACTAATCCTCCATACGTTATTGCTGATGCACCAGATGATGTTTTGGCAGCATCTTCCATTTTCTTTTCAGTTTTTTTGCTTAATGTTTTAACTTCTCGTAAAAATGTTAAAACATTATCATGTGATTTTGGGTAAACATACGCAAATTGTATTGTTGGGAAGAATATAATGAGAGATATCAGCTTATAAATAAATTGATTATTTTTCATTGTTGAAATTCTCTGTTAGCAGTAATTTAAAGAAATGTTTATTAGTTTATTTTTGGTCGTATATTGCATAGAAAAAATGAACTACTTTCAATTCAGACAATGCCGTAAATGTTAGAAAAATTTGATAATATATTTATTGATCTATTAATCAATAAAACTGATTAATTCTGGATGAACTGTATCGTTATTTTTGGGTTTATGAGTGAATTTCAGGACCTCAGAAGGAAACTGTACGTTTCCTCGCAGCTATAGATTATTAAAAAGAAATTACAAACCTATTTATAGTAAATATTCAGTTTTTTGTATTCAATTATTTATCTTATAAGTTATCGAGATAATTAATTTTACAATACAAAACTTATAATATATGTGACGTAAAATATTAGTTATTAAACATAAGGTAGCTATTTTTAGTGCAGATACCTCTTAACTCA
>JAPORK010000024.1 GCA_026710285.1 Endozoicomonadaceae bacterium
CCCGATAAGGTTATTTCAGCATCAGCAGTTTAAAAGCAAGGATTTTTATTATTCATCCAAAAACTCCGAACCAGAATTTGTGTATAAAAGACAGACCCTGAAGGGCGGAGTTTTACGGCGTGTCTGATAAAAACTAAAAAAAATAGTTACGCCCTCTGTATCAATTCATCTTTTGGCCACGCATTATATACTGCTTTAATTAATGTAGCTAAAGGAATGGCGAAGAATACGCCCCAAAAGCCCCATAATCCACCAAAAATTAATACAGCCATAATAATTACCACAGGATGTAAATTAACGGCTTCACCAAAGAGCAGTGGCACTAAAACATTTCCATCAATGATCTGAATAATACCATAGACACAAACTAATAAAATAAATTCACTGTCAGCGCCCCACTGAAGATAGGAGATAATAACTACCGGAACGGTGACAACAACGGCACCAATATAAGGTACAATAACAGATAATCCCACTAAAACAGCCAATAAAACCGCATAATGTAATCCCAGCCAGGCAAATAATATGTAATCAGCAATGGCGACAATGATTATTTCAATCACTTTTCCACGCACATAATTGGCAATTTGTATGTTCATTTCTGCCATTACCTGTTTAATTAAACGACTGTTTTTTGGTAAAAATTTTTGCATTCCCTGAGCAATACGACTCTCGTCTTTAAGAAAAAAGAAAACCAAAATAGGTACCAGTACAAAGTATACCAATAATGTTACGATACCAATAATTTTAGAGGCAGAGATGGAGAGCAACCACTGCCCCGCCTGCCCGAGCTGTGTACTCAGGTTTTGGACAATACTTTTCACTTGTTCATCAGAAACAAATGTAGGATATTGTTGTGGCAACTCTTTCAGCAATGTCTGAAATTGTTGAATCATTCTGGGAAGCTCATTAAACAAGTGGGTCATTTGCTCCCAGACTAACGGAAGAATCATAAAAATGATAAGAGTGAGGGTGGTACAAAAAAAGCAAAAAGTGATAATAACTGCGATTAAATGTGGAAGTTTTAAACGCTGTAATAAACTAACCATTCCCTGTAAAAGGTAAGCGACCACAAAGCTTGCAAGTACGGGTGCAAGCAGTGCTCCCAGCGTTAAAAAAAGTGTTACACTGATAATAAGGACCAGCGCCAGTGTAATAGCAGCATCGTCAGAAAGATAACGATCAATCCATGTTCTAATATAGTTGCGCATAAACAGACCTGTGTTTTTTTATTGTTTTTGTAGCAGATGCACAAAAGTACCGCAAATTTCTTCACTGAACAGCAAAGCCTGAGGACTAAGCTGACAGGATAAAAGCATATCTTGCAGTGAAGTACTGTCTGTTGTGATTACTTTTAACACCTGCCCTTTAGATAGCTGACTAAGCATGAGTTTTGTTTTTAAGACAGGTAACGGACAGTGATAATTGCTGACATCCAGCGTTTTATCTATCTTAATACCCTGAAAGTAATTGTCGGTGGTTGCCAGAGAAGGTATCTTTTTATCCATTGCACTATAATTCCGGTAAAATAGCCAGTCGTTTTTAATGTAACGTTAGCGGGAACTCAATTAATACAATAGTATCATTGACAGCCATTGTACTAAATTATTTTTGATGATTTTTTGAAAATTGTGCGGATTTATTTAATTATTTCATAATGTTTAGGTATTAATCAGCCCTTTTCCTCGAGCAATGTAGCTAAAAATTGTTGTATCATTAACTTTTTTGAATAGGTTATTCTTTTATTATTCAGAACATAATCTAACTGACTAATCGCCCGGTCAGTTTCTCCTGTGAGACGTAGATAATGAGCTGTTGCAATGAAGTACATGCCAGAATCATTTATTTTGGAGGATGCTTCGGCTAATAATTTCCATATAAAAGGATATTGTGGTTGCTTTGCAGTTATTCGTTTTAGCACTGACTGACTTTCTTTGTAAGCTTTTGACTGGCTGAGTAATTTGGCATACAGTACGCTGGCGGGGAAATAATCAGGATCATTATCTGTCAGTTGCTGCATATTTTTTAATGCCTCTTGCTTTTTACCCATATGATAGATTATCTGGTTGTATAATAGCTGATAAATGACTTTATCGGATGCTGCTTTTAACAGAGGAGCTAATGCTTTAGCGGCCTGTTCATATTGATTGTTTTTGTAATAAGCCATTGCCATACCATAACTTGCAGCTTCTGAACTAATTGCACGACTTTTAATATAACCTTGCAAATAAGTTACAGGATTTTCCAGTGGAGGTAAATAATCAAACAGAATATGCATTTTGATTAAATCAAAATCAATCGTACTTTTGGGATAGTCTTTATTTGGATATTGTGATGCAAGTGACTCAGCTTCAACAAGGCGATGTGCAGTTAGTGGGTGTGTTCTAAGCAGTTCAGGTGCTTGATTTTGACTTTCAAATCTTTTCATTTGCTTTAAAAAAACGGCCATTCCGTGAGGATTTATATGGCTGGAATGCATCAGCTTTATACCGATTCTGTCAGCTTCTTCCTCATGCTGGCGGCTAAAGCTTAAAAAATGAGAGGAAGCTCCACCAATGATTGAGCTGGTGGCTGCTGCGGCTAAATTAGCATTTTTCAACAACAGCGCTCCAAGGATTCCCGCTATAGCAGAAAGTGATATGTTTTGTGCATCTGCAATTGACTGATCAATATGTTTTTGATTTATATGTACCAGTTCATGAGCAAGAACAGCAGCCAGCTGCTCTTCACTATCAAGATGATAAATAAGACCTGTATAAATGCCAACGATGGCACCATAAAAAGCAAAAGCATTGAGTGTTGGGTTTTTAATAAGTAAAACGATGATATTTTTATCATTCAGCTCAGTATTTTTTGCTAATTTACCTACCAGTTTTTCCAGATAGCGTTGCACAACAGGATCATCTGCTACAGTATCATTTTGGTAAAAAGACTGTAGAAGACCCTGTATTGCCTGGTATTCCTGTTTTTGTGAGAGAACGGTTGAATTCATATTAAAACGGAACGCTGTATTTTTCGCATCTGGTAGTTTGTTTTTGCTATATATTGCGGTATTGCCCATAGAAGAGTTAGCAGAGCTGGCTGCATAAATAGTATTTAAACTACCGTGAGTAGGTCTTATTAAAAACAGTAATAATAAAGAGAAAAGTATTTTTTTCATAAAGAAACTCTTAATTTAACCAGCAAGACATCTTATATAAATTATTGGTCTTAATAAAAAAATTTTAAATCAATAATTTAAAATTTAGTGTGTTTTTTTATGTGGATGATATAAAAAGTAAATTTTTTTCAGGTCCACATATAGTGTTATCCGGACTTTTGTATATACTTTGACTTTAACAGCAAAAGAAGAAATAGTTAATCGAAAAAGTCAGAATGAGCTGATTAGTTATTAAATTCCGGGACATCCCTGCCAAATGACCATGTTTTGTCATCTGCTCAGAGGTAGAAAGATAAAAATCTGCTTGGTGTACCGATAACAAAAATAAAGTAGTGTCACCTGATTAAGGATGAAAGTACCATGAAAAAACTAATCAGTAAACCGCAAGATTTATTGAAATATCCACCGGTTGGTAGTTTTGTTATATCAACCAGGTTTATGCTGTTGCATCGCTTTCTGGCTTTAATACTGTTAGTTGCAGGTATGGCACCCCATAGTTATGCTGCTAATGAAGGACAGCTGGAAAAAAATTCCAGTGCTTCAATGCAGGTTATATTTTCAGTCCCCGAGAATCTGAATATCTATCTGGCAGAGGGTTCATCACTTTCAGATAAGGATATGAAAAAAAATTTTTGCGTGCTCGGTACCGGTATTGATCATTATCGGTTATCTGTCTCTCAGGGCATCGACGATGTGATGGGGACCGGTAGCACCAGCAGTGCTTCTTTTCAGGTTGCTTCGCCCGGGTTGGCAAAGAAGGAAATGGTACCGGGTAACAATGAAAATAATAAATTAATTCTTGAAACAAGTCGTACCTGTGAACAACCTTTGAGTCTTGAAGTTGCTGATTCACACAACAGTGGGCAGGTCAGTCATGCTACCCACAGTGGTACTACTATATTAACTATTGGTGCAGAATAGCTTTTATACAGGTCTGGTCATCTTTAAAATACTAAATTTATTTTTTTTATGAATTGTTATCAATACTTCGGACAGTTTTTAAAAATCTACGCTGGGTTAAGTTGTAACCTATTGATTTTAAGAGATATTTTTTTTGTGGAATAAAAAATGAACCCTTTTAAAATCAATGGCTTACAAAAACTATCCAAAGTGTTGTTGTTACAGTGCTACAAAAATCCGGTATTTTAAAATGAAGAAAGTATAAATAAAACTCCTTTTGCAATTTCACGCTTATCAGTCAAAGGGAAGTAAATTGCGTTTACTGTGTGCTATTTGCTTAAGCCACTGTTTTACTGTGCTTTTGATGTTTGGGTTTCTGTTGTAGCTATTTTTCTGATAATTTTGCTCTTTGATGGTTAAAGCTTTTATTAAATGCTTCATCTGTTGACGGTAATCAGCATCCGAAACCTCCCCCTTTTGGTATGCGTCGGATAATTTTGCAATTTTATCGAGTTCTTTCTGTGGGCTTAAAACTTTAAGCACTTCGGCTGTAGCCTCTCTTATTCTTTCAACCACACTAAGACGTTGTTCACGTAAACCATAGATAGTAATTTTTTCTGCTTTTTTATCTTCTACCTCCTGCGGAGAAATCAACTGAGTCTGATCACCTTTTCCGGCGATATAATGGAAATGTTGTTCTGACGCTTGCATAACATGATTGTTGAATACTTCATTTTGAGCTTGTAGTTGAAAAATTTGTGAAAGAGTATGTTCCATCCCGCCTGTGGTTTCCATCGTCTGATATTTATGTAACATGGCTGCTAACCTTTCAGCACCATCACATGGATAGCGTTCATAGAGTGTTGCAAACCTGAAAGCGTCTCTGGTAAATCTGAGAGGTACCTTAACCGGTGCATGTGCAATAGCCGGATCTTGTTGGCTTAATTTTCGGCTAAACAGTAATCGGGGGGTAGTGTTTCTTAGCAGATTTTTCCATAACCAGGGAAACGGCAAGACTTTGACAAAAGCAACCATTTTGCCGAGCCATGGTTTTTTGTGTTTTCTGTGATGGGGTGTGGTCTCTTCATTTATCAGTTGCCTGTACTTAATGCCAGAGTTATCGCTTGATCTTGAGAGTTTCATTATTAATGCTTCCTGCTTTTTATTATAACTTTTTTGATGTTTGCAATATCTATAGCGTATAACAGATGCCATTCGTCTGCAAAGCCGCTGAAGTTCACCCGTTCGGTCTGCAATTTATCCTTTCTAAAATCTTTAGCTGTAATTGCTTGCGTTGTTAGCAAAGAGCAACAATACTATTCACTCTATATGATTGTACAGTTAAAAAATAAATTATAAAGCAAAAGCGTTTTAGTGGTGCTGACAAAAAGTCAAACGTAAATTCTCCTCTGTGCACATCTTGTAATTTAAATAAAGAAGGTCAAATAACAATGCTATTTATCAGTTATCTGTTGCTTGGGATAATAACAGGTACGCTTGCGGGGCTGCTCGGCATAGGGGGCGGATTAATTATTGTACCCACTCTGGCTCTGCTCTTTTCTTTTCAACAATTTAACCCTGAGATTAGTACACATCTGGCCATAGGTACATCGCTGGCATGTATGATATTTACTACCGGAAGTGCCACAGTAACTCATTTTTATAAAAAAGCAATCAGTTGGCCGGTGCTGTTTTTTATGACAATTGGAATTATTTGTGGCAGTCTTGCAGGAGGTCTGATCACGAACAGTCTGAATGGGAAGTGGTTAAAAATATTTCTTGGTTGTTTTGCATGGGGTATGGCTATTAAGATGTTTAAAGAAAGGCATGTGACCAGTACAACCGGAAAAATGCCTGCAAAACCCTTTTTAATATTATTTGGAGTGTTATCCAGCTGTATTTCTACCATGTTAGGTATTGGCGGAGCTATTTTTAATGTTCCAGCATTTTGTCGTTTTGGTCTTACTATTCAACATGCTGTAGCTACTGCTTCTGCCTGTAGTTTACCGGTTGCTGTTATTGGTACGCTGACCAGTATATTTGTAGAAAAAAGCACTATATCCTTTCCTGAGTATACAAAAGGTTATGTTTACTGGCCTGCTTTTTTAGGTATCATTATTGGTAGTATTCCCTGTGCCCGTATTGGGGCAATATTAGCTCACAGGCTGCCTAAACAATATATTCGTATCCCTTTTGCTATCTTGTTGATTATTGTTGGAGGTGAACTTATCCTCAGTAGCTAATGTATAACTGTAAGCAGCAGGCATAAAAAGGAGTTGGTTTTATCGCGCCGTAAAACTCAATCCTTCGACCTGTCTCTTAATCACATTTTTTAGATGCTGACTTTTATCCTTACAGGTTGTCTGCTACTGAATATCCAGCCTTTTTGGCATAAACCCGTGGGCTGAGCCTGTCGAAGCCCAGAGGTCAAAAGCCACGGTGTATTCAGTAAAGATTTATATATTCAGCAGAAAATAAAACTGTGAACA
>JAPORK010000253.1 GCA_026710285.1 Endozoicomonadaceae bacterium
AAGCGCTTTACAATTTTTTCCTCCAAACTACCAATTGTTAGTAAGTCCTTTATTTCCCTGTGCCAATACCATGTCATCAAAACTTGTTCCATCTACGGTTAAGACTCCTATTACAGCAAAATTAAGTTTACCTGGACGTTTATGGACTGTGAAATTTTCTTTTTTAAACCCCATATCATCAAATAAACGTTTCACAGGATGATCACTACCATGCCTGCCAGCGTTAATTGTCAGCTGCAGATAACTTACAGAGCTTTGCTTTCCTGTATACGCATCCACATAGCCTATTGAAGCTGGGGATGCTACAATTGTATCCTGGTCTTGATGGTGGAAAGGTTGCCCGCCTGAAATAGTGTGAGCTGTTATCTTTAGAGACACTGAGTTAGCATAAGTAAAGTTTATCGTATTGTTGTGTACTTTTTTGCAATAACTCTTAACAGTCACTAAAAAAAGTATTGACATAAGAATAAATATTTTTTTATTCATAGCAAATCTCCCCATTATAACAATTAATGGTACTGTTAGTATTTTTTAACGGATTAATGCGTTGCACGACATGATCTAAATAAATATTTAATTGACTTACATATTGACTCTCCCGGTTACCGGATAGTTTTATTATTGATGACAAAATTAGCATTTTTCTGGATAAAAGCAAATATGACGTGGTATAGCAGCCGCCATGTAATAAAAAGTTACACAATATGTTCTATAAAATCGTTCGTATACCATGAACAGCACAGCTACAGGAGTTGTTCGATCAGGCATTGCTAATAATTTTTGAGCAGATATATGATGAACTCGTAGAGATTTAAACTCAATTCATGCAACAGGTCACGTTTTTCCTATTCCATTAGCACCTATAAATACAAGTCTATGATCAGGTGAATTTTTTTCATTTTTACCATTTTCCTCCAGGTTCAGGTACATATTATGAATTTTTACCCGACATCCGGATAAGATGGCTTCTGTTTAAAAACTTTAATGCAACACAAGTGGTTCTACTACCACAAAACAGTTGAGTAGACTAGAATACGGTAACGTATGCATTGTTTAAATTATATATACAACACAGAGTTAATATTATGATGCCTCTCGATTATGTTATACCGTTTGACTTAGATAATGGAAATAGAGCAAGCGAACAAATTGTCTGCATGACAAACCAACACGACAATGTTGTTACAAAACAACCAACCACATCAATACCATCCAGAACATCAGTTATGTTTGATAAATTAAAAAAAACAGTACAGCAAAATGAATCAATAGCAGATTGTACATCATTTATGATTGCTTTTGCCCCAAACATAATTACCCTGCAGGAAAGGTTGAATAATATTCCACAAATAAACAACAGCGTTTCTATGAATAAAGCAAATATATTACTTGCTCATAATGCTGAATCTTCTGTTGCATATGGTGCTATCATTCCAAACCAGTATAAGAGTGTTACAGAGTTACTGGATGCTGGTGTTCGGGGTTTTGAGTTTGATTTACAACAACCACTTGATGGAACCACAGAGCCAGTATTAAGACATCTGTCATCTGGTTATGATAATGTATTTTTCCAATGGTTAATGAAAGTAAATTTAAGATTTACTGATGCAATAAAAGAAATAAAAGAATGGCAAAATAAACATACTAACGAACACATTATATTAAACTTTGAAATAAAACCAGCCCACAGAACAGTAACGTTCGCTAACATCACATACAATATAATAAAGCAATATTATTCAGATGATGAGGTATTTAATTTTGATAAGGCAAAACATATTGCTCATGGTACCAATCAAGATTTACCAAGCATAAATGACATTGTAAACCAGGGTAAACAAATAACTATATTAGAAGGCAACCCATATACACATTATTCATACTGGAACTGGTCAGATCTATTTGTAAATAGATATGTTATTAATGGTAGAAATGCAATAGGGTCTCACTATTTACGTGATAATAATTACAATCTTTGGGATAGTCCAAATAAACCACATATCAGAGTTGTTGGTGAAGATAATAGTCTGCCTGGCAGGGTATTAGAGTTTTTTAGATGTTTTTCACTGGTACCGGGTACCTGGAATAAGGAAGATATGGAACATTTACAATATAAAGAAAATACGATCATATCTGGTGACATGATATCTGACAAACATACCCTGCATGGAAATAATATTGCAGATATTGCACAGTATTCTTTACAAGGAATAATATACGGAAATTCATATGTGTTACCAACAATGACTCTTTTGGGAGCCGGTCTTGGTTTAGCGCATGGTGTTATTGATATAACTACAGATGGCAGAACATGTTGTGATTCTGAAGCAGGAATGAAAGCAACACAATGTGTAATAGGCTGCCTGTGTTGCGGTCTTTCTGCATGCACTTATTTACCAGGAAGAACATTTTATACAGCAACAAGGCAAGCCGTGAATTCTTTTCATACAGAGGGTTGTACAAAACAAGCATGGCAAGACATTGCCTCAACTACCGGAAAAACTGTTTGTAATGGTATGCTGGGCGGCGCCATTGCAACCTCTTTTGCTGCTTGTGGATCTCCAATGTACTTAGGGTGTTTGTGCTTACCAGCAGTAACCGGAATAACCAATAAAACAGCAGAAGCTATAAAAAAAAGAAGTCCACGTGCCCTAAAAGATATTCCTAAACAAGTTGGGAAAAATTATCTTTGTATACCAAAAAGTATATATAACATTGCAACAAGTTGTTGGAGCTATATTTATTCTAATCCGGAAATACCGGGTTCACCTGATTATAAACCATCGTGATCAAAGAATAATAAAATTAATTAAAACCACAGGTGCTGTGAAATTTGAGAGGTATAGTATTCTCTCAACTTAACTCTCTCGTGTACGCTGATGGTAACACTATTGTGCTGGCAATTAAAATATTTTTGCTGATTTAAGACAGACAAATTACTTTTCATTGTTATTATAAACCGTAAGTATTGACCCTTTTTTCTGATAAGATCATAACAACAGCTCCTGAACGCTATTCTCAACTAATCTGTCCTGATGGCAGCGAATTAAACAATTTATAAAGTTTCACCATCTCTGGTATTCGGATAAGACAGGAAACCATAAGATCAGTCATTTTTTCTCTGCGGTTTTGGGTCGCTATAGCTTAACCAGGTTTACCTGCTTTATAAGACCATATAATTATGACTAATCAGATTTTAGTAAAAAGGTTGATTATGTTAAAATTTAGCAGCACATACATTAGTGAAGTTATATATACAACAGAGAAAAAGTATTATGATACCTTACAGTTTTGACATAGTATCTGACTTACATGATAGAAGCAGAGTAAGTGAACAAATTGTCTACATGACAAACCAACATGACACTGTTGTTACACAACAGCCAGCTAAATCAAAATTATCCGGGTTATCAATGGTGTTTGATCAACTAAAAAAAGAATTACATCAAAATGAATCAACAGCAGATTGTACATCGTTTATGGTTTCTTTTTCCCCAAATACACTTACCCTAAAGGAAAGGTTGAACAATATTCCACAAATAGACAACGATGTACCTATTAATAAAGCAAATATCTTGCTTGTTCATAATACTGAGTCTTCTGTTGCATATGGCGCTATCATTCCAAATCAGTATAAAAGTATCACAGAGTTACTCGATGCTGGTGTTCGTGGTTTTGAATTTGATTTACAAAAACCACTTGATGGAACTACAGAGCCAGTATTAGAACATCTATCATCTGGTTATGATAATATATTCTTCCAATATTTAATGAAAGTAAACTTAAAATTTACTGATGCAATGAAAGAAATAAAAGCATGGCAAGATAAACATACCAATGAACACATTATACTAAACTTTGAAGTTCAACCAGAAGACAGAACAACAACGTTTGCTGAAACCACATACAATGTAATAAAACAATATTATCCAGATGATAAAGTATTTAATTTTGGTTATACAAAATGGGCTGCTCATCTTCTTGATCAGGATTTACCAAGCATAAATAACATTGTAAACCATGGTAAAGAAATAACTATATTAGAAGGCAATCCATATACACATTATTCATTCTGGAGATGGTCAGATTTCTTTGTAAACGAATACTCTGTTAATGATACAAATGCAATAGGACCTCACTATTTACGTGATAACCATTATAATCTTGAAGATGGTGGATTTGCACCACCGATTAGATTTGCTGGTGAAGATAATAGTCTACCTGGTAAGCTATTAGAATGTTTTGGATGTTTTTCAATAACACCAGGCAGCTGGAGTAAGGAAGATATGGAACATTTACAATATAAACAGAATACGATCATAGCTGGTGACATGATCTCCGACAAACATACCTTGAGTGGAAATAATATTCCAGGTCTTATAAATTATTCTTTACAAAGAATAATGTACGGAAATCCATATATGTTAACAACAATGGCATTTGTGGGAGCCGGTCTTGGTTTAGCACATGGTGCCATTGATATAACGACAGATGGCAAAAAATGTTGTGGTTCTAAAGCTGCAATGAAAGCAACACAATGTGTAACAAGCTGCCTGTGTTGCGGTCTTTCTGCATGTACTTGTTTGCCAGGACGAACATTTTATACTGCAACAAGGCAAGCCGTGAATTCTTTTCATGCAGAGGGCTGTACAAAACAAGCATGGCAAGACATTGGCCTAACTGCCGGAAAAACTGCTTGTAATGGTGTGGTCGGTGGTGCAATTGCAACTTCTTTTTCCGCTTGTGGAGCTCCAACGTGCCTGGGGTGTTTATGCTTACCAGCAGTAACCGGAATAACGACTAAAACAGCAGAATCTATAAAAAAAAGAAGCCTGGATACCTTAAAAGGTATTCCTAAACAAATCAGTCAAAATTATCTTTGTATACCAAAAGGTATATACGACACTGTAAAATTTTGTGGAGGCTATACTCACAATGACCCGGAAATAGAGGATTTATTTAGTTATAAACAATCGTCATTACAATATAACAAAACTAAACCCCAGCATCTTGAAATTGAATATATATAGTATTCATTTAATTTTTTCATGTGCACTGATAGTAACTCTATTGTATTGTGCTGGTGATTAAAACATTTTTACTGATTTGTGACAGGCGAATTACTTTTCTTTATTATTATAAAATGTAAGTATTGACCTTATTTTCTGATAAAATGACAATATCAGCGAGAGGTTATCTGCATTAAATATTATTCTCTCAAAACTGAGCAGTCCTGCTGACAGTAGATTAAACAGTTTATAAAGTTTCACCATCTCCGGCATCAGGATGAGATGGGAAACCATAAGATTAGTCATTTCTTCCTGCGGTTTTGAGTCATGACCTACCTTAACCGGGTTGACAGGTTTTGAGGGACTATGCCATGGTCTGTTAGTGTTTTGTCATTTGACTCAGTCAATCACAAAGACATCAGGTACATACAAGATTTGTGCAGTATTCCATATTTTTTTAGCTTCCCCTTTCAGCCCCAGACCCAGATCAGAGTCGCTCAACAGCTCTTGGTTTTGCTTTAACTGATTTTCCAGTAATGACAGTTTGTTTTTATCTTCCTTTATGCTTAATAACATTATCATAATGTGAATTTCTTTGGTACGTATACCGATATTTTTACTCAAATTAACTTTACCTGAATCTATAAGATGGTTTTGCTCACCTTCAAAGGATTCTGATAAGCATAGTTTCCAGCTTTTTTTTAAGTTATACATCTCTACTTGTGCATTCCATTTTAAGAATATTCCCCTACTGCTATCCTGGTTTTCAATTTTTTCCTCTGCTTGTTTACAGAACTGATAAAATCGAGCGATTATTTCCTCCTTATCAATACATTTTTTCAATTCAGGAGGAAAATCCTGGGCAAACCAATCTAACAACCTCTGATTCGAAAACTCCTTGTCAAGGATAAGTCTAAGGTTGCGTTTAAGTGAATCGACTGTAAGACAGGGCTGCTTATCCAGCAGAGTAGCTTCCAATTTACGAAAGAGATGTATTGCTGTACAGATGTTAAGTATTGCTAGATAGTTATCACGTGTTGAATCTGTAATTTTTTGAGCAGCGATTTGTTTAAAAATCCAGTTATATATTTCTTCAAAACTTGAATGAAATATACTGATGTTGTTCGAAATAATTGATTTTTTTATAGCAGGATCACTTTCTATTATTGGTGATATTGAGTCTTCTATTTCCACGAGTTCAGGTGCAAACAAGATTTTTTCAGTATTCCATATTTTTTTAGCTTCCCCTTTCAGCCCCAGACCCAGATCAGAGTCGCTCAATAGCTCTTGGTTTTCCTCTAACTGCTCTGCCAGTAATAACAGTTTGTTTTCATCTTTCATTCTGCTTAATAACATGTGTATAATGCGAGCTTCTTTGTTACGTATATCGATATTTTCACTCAAATTAAATTTATCTGAATCTACAAGATGGTTTTGCTTATCTTCAAAGGATTCTAAGCGTAGTTCCCTGCTTTTTTTTAAGTTATACATCTCTACTTGTGCATTCCATTTTGAGAATATTCCC
>JAPORK010000484.1 GCA_026710285.1 Endozoicomonadaceae bacterium
AATAACTCATACAAATATTATTACCCATAATGTCCCACAATCTGACAGCAATATAATCCGGCTTACCAGCAATGATGCCGATTCTACCGTAACAGGTCAGGGGCATTTATTGATAAGTGATACAGGCAACAGAAACTCTGGTCGTGTATGTAGTCAAAACTTTGATTATACAGATGCTATTGTCGCTTGTCGGCAGATGGGTTTTAGTGAAGGTCGTAATTATGACGATACTGTTTATCCTGTACCCAACTATTCTTTTGTGACCAGTAATGTGAGCTGTTTGGGCAATGAAACTTCTTTACAGCAGTGTCAGCATGATCTTGTGAATAACTGTACCTTTAACAGAGATGTCAGCTTAAACTGTACAACACAAGCAAAACATAATAGTAATACCGCATTGTATTCAGGCGTATTAAATACAGCTCCTATATCTGACATGAATACTGCCTTTGCTTTTTGGGACAAAGCTGGTTATTTTTACAATTCTTCTTCCCCGCAGTCAATTAATCCAACCAATAGCGTAAATACAACAGAACCGGTCGGATGGCGAAAAGGACATCAGCATTTTTGTGGATCACAGCAATGTGATACCTCCTGCCACTATGTAAATGAACAGTTTCATTCTCTTATCATGGACGGAGAAAAAACTTTTCTGGTTAGTCGCCAGCGCTATCCTGTATATGAAAATGTGTCTTCATCAGATACTATAATGAGTGATGATCGGGGGTTAATCCGACTCACAGATATCAGTCAGTCTGGTGCTAATGGTACAACACGATTATACCGACCTGCTTTCAATATTACTGTAGATGCGAAAAATTCAGGTCATATTGTTTACGACCCTCCGGTGAGTGAAGTGGTGGTTAATAAAACTTTACTGAGTTTGTATCAGCCACAGCAGTTACGCAGAACGGAAACAGAGGAGCAGTCTGTCCACAGTAACAATGGAACATCCACGGGAATACAGTTAAGTCAATTATCTGTTGACGCTAAAAATGATAGTACGTACAGAAGTATAAAATACGATTTGCCTGGAGAAGAAGCAGCATTTATTTCTGAGACTGCTGTGTTTACATACCACAGTGAAGAACATGCAATTAAACAGCACTCATTGCATTATGACGGAGAATGCTATTCACTCAATACCACAGCAGATGCCAGTTATAAATTACCTGCTAACAGTTCATTTATTGCAGCAGGTAAGAAAAGTCCCTATCTGTACATAGTAACAAGACATAATGAAAGCTTAATTTTTTCGCGTTATGATGAGAAAAACTATGAAGAAGATAAAATATGGAAACAGTCGTTAACACCTGGTAGCCTGTTTAATGAAAACGGTCGATACCAGCTAAAGTTTAACCAGGATCAGGTTCATCTGCTGCGTATAGATGTAATCTTTAAACAAGATGGCACACCGTATAATATCCATATTCCTCAACATGGAGGGTGTAGTAAAGTCATTGATCAATCACATCAATATCGTGCTTCACTATTACGTCCACCAATCACACCAACACCATTAAAACCACCTGAAGAGACAATAAATGAAGAGACAATAAATGAAACTACTCTTCGGTTCACTCTTGGTTCTATAATTGTCGTTGTTTCAGTTGGAGCAGTAGTTCTTACAATACATTGTTGTCGTCAAAATATTATTGAATGTAAGGGAAGTGGCTCGTACCATATAAACGAAATTGTAGATAGGAATGATACAGAGATGAAGGCTATAGAGGTGAAGAATGTGGATCCAGAAGCAAATATATGGGAATTATCACTTACATAAACGTAATTAATAAGTCAATGTGTTGATAATACTTTAGATAGCTTCACATAAAAAATATTATCATGCGTAGAATTGTATAAAAAATAAAACACAAGCACTACGCATGAAAAAAGATAGTAAATTTATATTTATGCACTTCGATTTTATTCAGAGCCCTGACTTCTGTTTCATTTATAAAATGGTGTTACGTTTTACTGATGGTTATATCATATGCTGACAAAGTAAAATCAAAGCTAAAGAATTATAATATACACATACTTTATCATACACTTACTTTGATTATTCCTACCTGAAGAAAAATATCATCCCTCAACAACATATCATTTAAAAACAAAACGCCGTTTATAAAAGCAATACAATTAAACGTCATAATAATTATATAATCTATTTAAATCAGAAAGTGCTTTTTGTTATCTACGTATCAATGAATAAAGTAAAAAATTAAATAATAGAAGACTATTTTAGTTAAATTTGTTTTTTCAGAGTTAAATAAAAATCCTGTATATACAAAATATTTTTCCCAAAAAAATAATGAATACACAAAAACGTATAAAAGTCAATTTTTATAAAATGCTTAATACTGTTAATTAATAGATTTTTAAAATTTATATTAACTGTTAATGCAACAAAATTCACATCTAAATGTCAAAAACATGTATACATTAATAAGTTTATCAAATTGCATTTTATGTTATAAATTAGCATGATTTTAATAACATCTTTCATGGGGTATGGTATGCTAAAGTCACATACTTTTTATAAATTTAAAAAAAGGCTTTTTTTTGTATTGCTATTTTTTATAACAACTATATGCCAACCATTGTCTGCTGTTGCTAAAAAAGAAACTAATAAGAAAAAACTGACAACTCAGATTAACAGATATTTTAAATATCATAATACAGATCAAAAAGAGCATACTCATCATTCACCAGTAAAATATCATAAATTACCGTTACTCAATGCAATGGAGCAAAGTAGCTCATCTCCCTGGTCTAATGCTTTTAATTTTCAAAAAGTAGCAGGAACACAAATTGATCCAAGAACAGGTATATTTACCGCATACATAAAAACCGGAAGTCTAATCAGCAATCTCGATCACGGACCCAATATTAACCTGCAAGTTAATTATAACAGTAACAGTATGGCAGATCCTGATGGTCTTGGTCGGGGCTGGAGCTGGAATTTAACCCATTTTAATCTGGTTAATAATCAACTGACCACATCTCAGGGACAAAGCTTTAATTTGCAAAAAGATAATATGGGGAACTGGTGGCCCCGCTATCATAAACTCAAAGATATACAAATTACAGGTAGTAAGAGAGATTACTTCACTATTACTTATATTAACGGGTTACGGGAAACACTGAATCACGATGGTTATGAAGTCCGGTTGGAACAACAGGATGGCAGGGGAGTTACATTTTCTTATATTCATGGTACTCACTTATTAAGCGCAATCACTGATGATTTGGGACGTAAAATATTCCTGACCCGAAAGGATGGTTATTTGACAGTAACCAGTTATAGTAGTGACGGCAAACCTGTCAATATTCGTATTAACAGTGTTGATAATGAGTTAAAGGCTATTACTCTATCCGGTAACGGGCATCAGAGTGAACAGGGTATTTATATGCATTATTCGACCGATGGTCATTTGCTAACACAGCTTATTTACCCTACAGGTTTAACAAAAAGCATCAACTATGACTGCCATCAGATAATGAAAATACCATTATTTTACAGCAATCAGAAACGAGCTTTGTGCGTGGTAACATCACAGGTAGTTGATCCTGGTATGTCACAACCTAAAATGGTTACCCGCTATGCTTATGGTACGACAAATAATAATGATCATAATTATCTTGGCTTCAATGCAGGTCTGGGTGTGCTTCCGGGTACACAGGGAGATATTTTATTTGAAACACCAGCTGAATATACTTATAAAACATCAGAAGACAATGGATTATCAAAAACAGTTCGGACTTACAATAAATACCATTTGTTGATTGATACTAAACTGTTTAGTGACAAAACAGCGCATCTTCTTGCAGAAACACATAGCTTTTTTTGCCGTACCGATCAGACTAATGGTTGTGCACAAACCAGTTTTGCAGATTTACCCGACACATATACATTATCGCTCAAAATAGAGACCTATACATGGGGAGACAACTCAGGTTATCCGGCGATTAATATTACTCAACAAGCTTACGATAACCATGGAAGAATTATTGATAAAACAGATTCTTATGGACGTCATCAAAAAATAAAGTATTGTCCGGTGCAGGGAGATGCTTCATGTCCTGTTGAACCTGACGGATGGTCACTCAATACATTGAGAGAGTCAGTTACATCTTATCCTTCTGACAGCATTGCAGGTGCCCAGGCATTACCGATTAAAAAAATTTATAGCTCTTATAAAAAAGAACCTAATCTTAATAAGAATGGTTATATATTGGTGCTGGATAAGCAGGTGTCAATATCTGGTCATCAATCTGATACAACGACACGCCAATATTATAATAATCCAGATGATTATGCTACATATGGTTTATTAAAAAATTTAACATTAACAGACAAAGTACAAACCAATCAAAAACAAGATAAACTAATCCGTGAGTATCACTATATTATCAGTGCCGACAAGACAGCAAAAACCTCTTACAGTACTTTTGAATATAATAGCAATCAGGAACAACGATCACCTTCAGTTACTGTCAGTCTCTTTACTAACCAAACACTGCAAATGGCAGATGCTGCCGGTAAAAATATTACCCGCTATCACTATGATAATCAGGGACGGCTTATACAAGCTGATTCAGCAGTGGGTACGGATCTTGCGGTAAGCAAACACTACAGTTATACCATATCACCACAACTTAACCAGGTTATTGTAACTAATCCTAATGGTCTGCAACAAAAAATAATTTTTGATGGTGCAGGAAGAAAACTGAAAAACTTTTCCGAACTGATCGATTTACATGGAAAAGCAGAACCTGGTAAATGGCGATTGATCAATAATGTAACTTACAATACTAATGGAAAGATTGCTGCATTACATTCGTATGATTATCGTAAAAATTCACTAAATCAGCCAAAACAACTTACAACAACTTATGACTATACCGTTACAGGGCGTATTCTCCGTAAACATCTGCCAAATGGAGAGGTGGAAGTTAACGGTTATTATGATCCTGATCGCTGTATGATTAGCTATACACTGGATAAAAAAGGCAACCATTCAGCTATTTCAGTTATCTATGGTAATATATTAGATGAACCAGTCAGGAAAATTTTATTACCTGAATCTAAAAGATTACCACTGTCTTCTAAGCAATACTGCACAGCAGATATCAGATCATCAGAGGCAAAAATAACAACTGTAACTTATGATGCTTATGGACGAAAAATATCATCAATAGATCCTGAAGGAAAAATAGTTTCTGTTCATTACAACGATTATGGGCGTGTAAGTGAAATCGTTGATCCCATAGGTGATAAAATACATAATGTCTATAATTTTATCGGTAAGGTTGTTGAAAAGTGGGTGGAACCAGTTAAAGATCATCATCAATATTTACTATTTTCTGCACAGTATAATTCAGCAGGAAAACTACTGTGGCAGGCTGGAGAAGATGGTAAACGCACTATCTATACTTATAACAGCAATGGCAAACCTGTCACAATAACCACACCGGAAGGTAATATCATTACCTATAAATATAATGTGTTGGGGCTTCCTGTTAGCAAATGGCTTAATGATAAGTTACTGATACAAATACACTATAATCGATTTACTACACAACCAGACAAAGTAACTGATAATACCGGTACAACATTATGGACTTATAGTGATGATGGAAAAGTTCAGCAGCTGGTACATCATGCAAATAATAATGAGAGTGATGATTATAAAATATCATGGCTTTATAATAAAAACCGCAAGGTAATAGTAATGACCAATTCCACAGGTCAGAAAACAAAAACAGCATATGATAGCTTTGGACGTATAAGTTCAGTGAGTTACCAAATGAACAATGGTCAGGAACAACTATTGTCTGCACCCACTTATGATGGTTTTTCCCGTATTGTTGCAATTAAATATGGCAGTGGTATGGAACGACACATTGAATATAATAATTATGGTCAACAGAAAAATATTACAGATACCCTTGCAGATAAACCGCTTTCAACATGTCAGTATCAGTATGATCCTGATGGTGATATTATCACAAAAATACATAAAGCAGGTGTGGATCAACAGGCAACCCGAAATTATCGTTATGATAAACTGGATAATCTGATTTCTGTCACCTGTACCGGTTCAGCAGGTTTGCCTTTATGCCCAAGAGATACTCGTTTCAAAGGTTCAGGTCTTGATAAGGCACCCATTATCACCCGACAGGATTATACCTTTAATGTTTTAAACCGAATAGCACAGGTAAAAGAAATACTAACTGACGCAACACAACAAAAGACATTAAATAAACTTATTAGTTATGGTTATGGTGATACTCATGCACCGCTGCGTTTACAAAAAATAACCACACAATGGAACAATCAGTCGCCTGATGTGAATTACTTTAGCTACGATACAGCAGGTAATATGACCATAGATGGTGCAGGTGATCATATGACGTATAATGCTTTTGATCAAATAATGCATATCATAACACCAGATGGAAAGCAGAGCCAATATACTTATGATGGTAGTGAACGTGAAGTCAAACAAGTGACTAGT
>JAPORK010000552.1 GCA_026710285.1 Endozoicomonadaceae bacterium
AACCCCTGACCATCAGATACATCTTTACGCCTATACCCGCACACCTCTTTATAGACAATATTGCCCGTTGCGCCGGAAACAGAAGTCAATGCATCGGTCAAGGGAATGCCTGCGGCAAAGGTAGTTTCCAGTGTTCTGCTAAAACGTGCAATAATGGATTTATCAATGATGGGACCGACAACAGGAAGCTTTAGTAAAAACTTATCTCTACTATTTTGAGCCGCTGGTGATTTTTGCAGCAAAGTCCTGATTCCAAAAAAAAGAATCACCATGACCAGCAAAATCAGATGCCAGGAACGTTGTAACTGCTCAGAAAGTGCAATGACCATTTGGGTAAAAACCGGTAATTCTGCACCAAACCCCTGAAAAATCTCTTCAAACTGAGGAACCACTTTAATAAGCAAAATACCGGTAACAATAACCGAAACCAGTACAATGATAATGGGGTAATTTAATGCTTTTTTTACCCGGGCTTTTAAAGATTCAGTTTTTTCTTTATAAGTTGCAATTCTGTCAAGCAGTGTATCGAGTGCACCTGACTGTTCACCGGTGGCTACCAGATTACAGTAAAGTTCATCAAAATATTTTGGATGTTTTTGTAAGGCTTCATTAAGACTTAAGCCTTCTTCCACATCTTTTTTTATGTTTTGAATTAATTTTTTCAGTGAAGTCTTTGTGACTCCCTCAATAGCAATATCAAAACACTTCAACATAGGAACGCCTGATTTTATCATGGTGGCAAGCTGGCGGGTAAATAGCGCAATATCCATAGGGTTGATGGCTTTGCTGCTTAAAAAATCAATCGAAATACCCTTTTTTTTGATCTTTGTCGGGATGATACCTCGTTTGCGCAGCAATGCTTTAGCCAGTATCAGCGAGTCTGCATTAATTTCTCCCTGTTGCTTGCTATTATTTTTATCTTTGCCTTCCCAGATGAAAACTGATTTTTTTAATTGTTTTGCCATGGGTCACCACTGTAGGGTCATTAGTCTTACTTTTTATCGTAATGAATAACAAAAGTATTGCAGGATGATTTGTATTTGTAAAAAAACAACCATGATAATTTATATTGATGATGGAAATAAATAGCCTGTTTATTACACGACAATTTTTTTTTGGGAGGGAAGCTGATTGAACAGATTTCCATTCACTGACTGTCTTAACAATTAATGAATGAAAATCTAGCCGGGATTATATCTGTCTATTGGAGCATTTCGTCAGATTTTAAGATATGAAGATTTTCATAAAAATTCAAAGGTGTATGTTTTGATGGATTTTGTTGCTTGTATTTTTTTATATCATTAATTTCATTGAGTACCCGGTTAAAGTCTGCATCAGTTTTTGGTAAGTCATATTTCTCAGTAATGATGGTTGCAGCCTGATTAAAATCCCCGGCAAGTTCAGAATTTTTACCATACAATTTTTCCAGCTCCAGAACCACTGCTTTATGGTAAGCCTGATTATTCCATTCATCAGGCAAAGAGTGATGTAAGCGTACATGAGTCCAACCTTGCCGGAGATCAAAATGATCAGGCAATGCTGGAAAAGGATCAGCAGACAGCTGTCTGGAAAAGAATATCCTGTGTGATTCCAGGAATTTTATTAAAGAGATCTTTCCTTCTGTATCCACAATATCTGATTCTTTTAATGCAGACAGCTGTTTACGTACGACGATTCCGAATATACCCTGCACCAGCATAACCGCAGGACGCAACACAAATGCCATTCTGCCACGGAAGCTGATATCCACATGGAGATGGCTAGTGAGATCGCTGATGCTGATACGTCCTGCGGTAACAGGTAATTTTTTGAACTGAATATCAAAACTAAATAATTTAGTTGCAAATTTTAGGCAGGATGCCAGCAATTTATTTTTTTTGCTTTTCATTTCAGGCAGAGCATACTCCACAACTTCACCAATATTACCTGTACATTGCCCATCCACGGTTCCTGTTAATTCATCATCTTTATTTAAATGAGTCGATACATTAACTCTGACCGGAAAAGGTGTTGCGGATTCACCGGTAGGTTGCTGATTCAACTGTTGTACAAGCGTTGTAAGATTATTCAGTTCAATATTGGATTCCTTATTGTTAATATGAGGCTGAATTTTTAATTCTTCTGCTGTTCGTTGTGCGTTGAATCCAACATCTTTTAGTGTAACCTGAGACTGAATGGTACCATCCTTGTTTTTTGCATGAACGGCTATTTTTTCTGCATCACAGCCAACACTATTACCTTCTTTTGTTGTTTCAGCTACAGCGCAAAACTGTTCCGTTTCCAGTGAGACATTAACAGGTAACGTATCATCTTGTCCAATATTGACGTTAACTTCGGCAACGTAGAACTCCGTTTTATCGCTCTGTGGTAAGTGGGTATTATCTAAAGTGGTTTCACCGATGGTTGCCTGTAATGCTATTTTTTGTACATCGCTGATAGCAATGTCCATGTTGGCAGATACGCTTCCCACCTCTGCTCTGGCTGTTGTTTCTTCTGTCTCCGGATGACGGGTTTGTTGCAAAGCGATATGATCAACATGAATAAGCGGTTTATCTTCTTCCCGGGAAGTACACTCAAAAACGCCTGGGTTATTCAGCTCGTCTACTGTTATATCTCTGATATCTAACTGAGCCGTACCTGCTGCGCTGTCATATGCTGCCTGTGCATTATGAACGGTTGTCTGCGTGTTAATATTTTTAACTTTTGTATCGAGGTGTATTTCTGGCAGTGTGGTTTTTGCATCCAGTTTATCTGCCTGTTGTTTAAATTCCACCTCGGGGTTACTGATGTTAATTTGACCGCTTATTTCATCAGATTCAAAATGAGAAGATTCAAACTCCTTTAACTGTGCCTGAAGTAGTTGTGTTATTTCGTTTGATAACGTTTCAGGTGCCTGACTTATGAGCTCATTGCATGTAGCGGTAATCTGATGTTTTTTTTCTTCAAGAATAGCTGCTTTTTGATGCAGTTTAGCATTCGCCTGTTTGGCTTTAAATTCTCCCTGTATGGTAGCAGAAGCATTTACTGCATCCGGGTTAGGCTGATTGATTTCCAGAGAAATTACCGGTTGTTCTATTGCAGCTGCATCAACAGAAAAAGGGCTTGTAGCAGATACATCAGTTGTTGCCTTGGCTGTTAATGTATTGCTTTTGATATCTATCGTTACTTTGCTGGTGACCAGTTCAGGAGCTTGCCAGTCATTCTCTGCAACTGTTTTTTCTTTCTCTGTTGCAGGACGCTGATGAAGCTGCACATCCACTGCCAGCTGATCTGCATCACATTCTATAGCTTGCAACAAACCGGTTTCTAAATTACAGGAACCCTGTTTTGCATTAACCTGGATTTGCGTCGTGTTCTGTTCAGAAGGTGTTATCTCAACTTCTACTGCTTTCAGACAGGTATTTTTAGCATGAATATCGCCACCGATGTCTAACGCTGTCTGGTCAATCGTTACTTTGGTAACAGGGGGCTTGTTCTGCTCTATATCGGGGGTGACTTTTAAATGAAGTCCGTGCGCTGTTCCGGCAATATTTAGTGGTGTGGCAGGTTCTTCGTCAGTTTCAGCAAAAGACGCTGCTTGTTCCGGAGAAAAATTAAGTTTTGTTGCCTCTATTTTATTGGTATGCAGATGGACTTCATCGTTTTCACTTATTTGTAAACCCAACTTGTCTATCTGACCTGCAAAATTAATATCGCCAGATAAATTTCCATGAACAGTATTTGCACTTATAGTAAAAGTCTTACGTGACTTCTGCTGTTTCTCTGCTTCTGCTGCTTGTTGTTTATCTTCTGCTTTTTTTGCGTTGGAATAAATCCATCCCCAGCTCAAACCTTTAAGACGTTGCAGTACTGTAGGTCCCTCTTCCTGCAACAGGTTTTTATTAGCTGCATCAGCAGGTTTATCTGAAGTGATAACTGTCATATTTACATCTTCTAATGCAATACTTCCCTGTTCCTTCACAGGAACACCAAAAGATTGTACAGGAATATGCAGATCATCTGCAGTTATTTTTCCTACCTGAAGTGCAGTTACCTGGTTACCAGATGGCTGAGTAAACATCCCCAAACGCAAGTCTTCTATATTGCCATTTTGGATATCTATGTCACCTTGTGTTTTAACATGAGCCTGAGGAATGGTAATAATCTGGTTATCCTGTTCACTTTTTATCGCCAGCTGAGGCACGTCAATGGTTGTTGATGTGTTGCTATGATGAAAAAACGGCAGTTGCCTGACCAGGTTATCGTCTAAAGAAAAAGGGAGCAGCTTTGCACACTGATTACCGGCAAGAGAGGCTCGTACCTTTTGACCACACAGGTAATAACTTTCCTGAGGGTTGTAGACTAAATTATCTGCTGTAACACAAAAACTGGCGACTAAATCAGTATTACTTGTAAGTGCTGTTTGTAAATTGACATTGCTTAAAGCAATGGTATTGGGTACCAATAACGTTTTTAATGTAGGTGCTTTTCCAGAACTGTCTGTCTTCTGTCCCCAGCCAATCAACCCCTTAAATCTACCTATACCCGGTATCTTAGAAGACAGAAGCGCACCACAGGTTTTGGCAACTGTGGTTACAACATTAGCGCTTGTGAGTAATTTTTTGATAAATTGCTCATGTTCAAAATTCAGATCAAAAGTTGTGTTATCTAGCTTAATGTGCCCGGAAACCATGGAGCCATCAGAAGCAGGATATTGTACATCGGCATCAACAGAAATTTTAATGCGCACATGTTTATATCCACTGGCAAGATCGGGTACTGAAATTTCATGCAGAACGATTTTGGCATTACTGAGCTGGTAAGAAGGATCAAGAAACGGCAGGGTAATATTTTGTAGATGCAGCTCCTGTGGCTTACCTGTGATATGTACGGTATTCATGGCAACTAACAGTTCATTGATATCAGAACCTTTAATGCCGGTAATAAACCTGCCCAGCACTGATTCTGCCAAACCCAGCAAGTAATTATAAGCCTTGGAAGCACCGGTTAATTTTTTAGTAACATTTAAGATTCGACTAGCAAAAGTTGGGTTTGCCGAACTATCAGTTTCACTTTGTGGCGTTTCTATAGTGATGTTGTGTTCAGCTATCTCTGCTGTCGCATTCGAATCCGACATATCTGGCATATCAGTGAAATCTTCCGGTGCATCAAAGAATTCATCATCATCGTCGTCATCGTCATCAACGTTGTTTTCAGCAGATCCGACAATATTATGATCTTGACTGTCTGTGGTGTTAGTAGCAGTAAATTGTTGGTTAAAAGAGAGCGTCTTAACCAGACGTTCATCTTTTGTAACACCATCAGACAGCAATGTTTTATTAAGTTCAGCACCTAAACCGATAGCCGAAGCTGAATCATTAGCATCTAGCAAGCAGGTAATTTTATCAGCAACAGACTTTCTTTCTGAAGAGGGCGTATGCTCCTGATGTGAGATTATTTTGGGTGCTATTGTGGTTGCATTGACGTTTGAAGCTGACTTTGCTGCTGTCTCTTCTGTGGGTAAGTGAGTTTGACCGGGTGTTGTATTGCCGGATCCAACCGATTTGGGTTCCATAATTATTTGCCGTCCCTGAAGTTTTATTTATATTTTATATCTGCCTGTTTGGTTATTATAGAGCAAACACTGTGACATAAAATAGCAACACTTTGTTATAATTCTGCATAAAGTGTCATATCTTGTGCGAATTTAACCGGGTGCTGAACATTTGACGAAAAAAGATCAGTAAGACAATCAACAGGTCTTTATTATTAACGAATATTAACTGAAAGAATTTTAAGCAATAATATGCCAGAACTTCCTGAAGTAGAAACTACCCGCCGCGGTATTGCCCCTTTTGTAACCGACCAGATGATTACTGACGTTACGATAAGACAGCCTTCTCTGCGATGGCCTGTACCCGCCAATCTGGCATCGCAGCTGATAGGCAAGCGGGTTATTGCAGTAAAACGGCGGGCAAAATATCTGTTATTAATCACAGGAACTGCAACGCTTATTATACATTTAGGTATGTCGGGTTCACTGCGGATTGTGGATAAAAAACAACCATTAAAAAAACATGACCATGCAGATATTGTATTTGCTTCAGGAGCCATCCTGCGATTTAACGATCCCCGACGCTTTGGAGCAATACTCTGGACCGGTGAAAACGTCAGTGGTCATAAACTGCTCTGTCATCTGGGTGTGGAACCGCTGTCTAAGCTGTTTACCGGTGAATGGCTTTATCAACATGCACTTAATACAAAACGAGCAGTTAAAATATTTTTAATGGACAGTAAAGTGGTTGTGGGTGTCGGCAATATCTATGCTACAGAGGCACTATACCGGGCAGGCATTCATCCGGCACGTCCGGCTAATGAAGTGACGAAACAGGCATATAGAAAATTAACCAAAGCGGTCAAACAGGTGCTTGAGCGCGCTATTGATTGTGGTGGCACAACGCTGAAGGATTTTTCAGGCAGCGATGGTAAACCGGGTTATTTTAGCATAGAACTTGCTG
>JAPORK010000278.1 GCA_026710285.1 Endozoicomonadaceae bacterium
GAGAAGTGAACAGCTGATTATTTTGTGGATTAAAATGAGTCAGGTTCCAGCTCCACCCTTGTCCCAGATTATCCGGATTACTGGTACTGCTACTGTTGTAATTAACTTCCAGATTAATATTTGGTCCATGTCCTGTATTACTGACCAGACTACCTGCTCTTATATGAGCAAAAAACAGACCTGTTCGGGGATCTGTCTGGGTGCTCCATGTTTTCTGAAAATTAAAGGCATTGGACCACAGAGTAGAATTAGCTTCTTCTCCATACAGGTTTGTCTTATTGTGGTAATCAGCTGTTTGTAAAGCGCTTTTGTCTTTTTTCTGCCCGCTGTTTTTTTGCTGAATCTGCACTATAGATTCATCAGTTTCATATGCAGATGACACAAAAAAGATTGGCAGAAAAAATTGTACAGAAATAAAAAGCCGGATGAATAATATTGTATTTATATGTTTATGATTTAATACTGACATAGTTTACAGAAACAGGGATAATTTATTTGTAATATTTAAAAAGCGGAAAATACTTATTAAAGTATAGCGCAAAGTGTATGGAAATCAACTTTCTGTTTTATATCTGGTCTGCTACTATGCTCCCATGGATGATTATTTTTTTAGTGAATACAACATTGGTTTTGCATATAGTATCTGATAAGATGTTCTGCTAATTTTCAAATGTAATTAAGATTATTTCAGACCATGAATAGTATATTTTCATTTTGTTATACCAATGGATAATTAGCCGAAAGACGTTTGAGTGCTTCACTGGCTGTAATCCGTTTATCAGGATTTATTTGTAACATTTCTTTTAGAACAGAAATTATTTCTGGTCCAAGCTTTTTATCATGCACTTTAAGGAACTCATCTAATTTTTCCTGAAAGGGATAATATTCACGAGACAGGATGCCACCTTTTTCCACCGGAAATAATTCTGATCCTGTGAGAAGTTCGGCAATACAACATCCTATGGTCCAGACATCATATGCTGCTCCATTGATACTATAGGGTTGTTCTGAACATATCGCATAAATAAGCTCTGGTGATATATAGTCCAGTGTGACTCCTGTTTCACGTATATTGTCATTGTTGATCCATATTTTGCCTGATTCTGTACCTGTCATTGCTCCGTCAAAATCAGTTAGTACTGCTTTGTTGCCCATCCAAAGGATATTCTGTGGTTTGATATCCATATGACAAACAGACTGATTATGAAGATAGGTAGCAGCGCTCAACAGATCCAGTGCAGCTTTATAACATTCAGCCCGACTCAGGGCACACATTTTTTTATCTAAATCGCCTCCCGCTAACTCCATATATAATCCTGTTGGCCATTCATGGAAAAGGTCAGCTTTGATATCTTCTGCTTCACCCTCAAAAGATGTTGCTTCAAACTTACTGTTTAACCCTTCTTCCTGCGTCATAACAACTGTTTTATTTTCAGGGTTGTTATAAGCTTTAATAATATTTGGATGAGATAACCGGCTTAAAATTTGAGCTCCTTTTTTTGCTCCTTCGTAATTGTTAATTCCAAACTCATAGGCTCTTAATTGTTGGTATGCTGCAATTTTATATATGCCCTTTCCTCTTCTTCCCTGAGGTTTAATTTTTCTTACAATATCAAGATCAGGCGCATGCGATTTTCCTAGTTTATGCTGAACCCAGGAATAAATAGTGACCATAAACCGAACAAATCGCTTCCCATAGCGTTTCCAGGAAGGTTTTATATCTGTTGTTTGTTGTGTATGCGATGTTTGTGAGTTTTTGTTTATTTTCATAAATATCCAATAATCATGTCCGTTGGTTGCGGTTATCTTATTATTACGGCAATCAATGTAAAAGATTTACAGGTATTCTTTGTAGTATGTTTATGAACAAGCTCTGAAATGCTCTGATAAAACCTTGCTTGTTTAAAAGCTAACAACAGACCTGAGTAGTTAGGTAAGCTCAATCTAAATTTTCCGGTTTTTGTTATAAAGCTGTTTTGTTTTTGCTTAACGTTATGCGTTACTGTATAGAGAAAATTTTTATGGCAGGTTTAGTTTTAACCTGCAAAATTATCGAATCCTAAAAACATGATAGCACTCACTTCTAAAGGACCGGAGTCACCCATAAGCACACGGTGGTGATGAATTGTGACATAGATATGGTTCCCTGCTAGCTCATATGTCTTCCAGCAGAGTATTTTTTCATTATTTGCATAATAACTTCCATTGGTAAAGTGAAGATAGCCGATAAACCTTTTTTTTTCTGCAAGCTTTTGCCCTATAATAATCGCTCTTGATCCTTCAGGCATAATATTTTCGACCCTGACTGCTGGTGCATACAGTTGAAAAGGACCAAAGGATTTTACAATTCTTTCAACCTCAGCATTATACGCTGCCAGCTCCTTTATACCTTCCTTAACGTCTTGTTCCAACAGCAATAAATCCTCAATGGCAGTTTTATTTATTTTTTTTGTTGTTCTGTTTGCAATACCTAATAATGCTGGTATATCAGTGCGTGTCATCTCATATGTACAGCCTGCAAAATGTTGCCAGATGTATTCCATATCGATTATATCTCTTACTGATAAATAAGTGCCGGGATCTACTCCAACAGGAATTCGTCCCGCATCATCATCGGCGACAAAATGCCACATTTCCATTACGACTATCTTTTTTTCAATACCGAAAAATTTTCTGACCAAAGAAACTCCTGCACTTGCAATGCCTATACCTGCTGTAGCCAGTGTAACCGCAGCATCGATACCACCGATAATTGCACCAGCTATACTAAGCCCTTTATTAGGTGCAACGGCAGCTGTAACAAAAACACCGTTTATACCCGCTGTATAACCTGCTGTTGCAGCAGTTAATAATGGTGGAGCACCTTCAGCAACAAGTGCAGCAATAGTTGCAACGGTACTTAATCCCATCATTACAACTGTTCCGGTAATCGTTGCCCACCTGTGATGCAAAGCTGCAAAACCCAGGGTTCCTGCATAATGAAGTGCGCTGAATACATTTCCCAGCCAGTGAGGTGTATTGCCGGAAGGATCAGTATTCATTATGGGATTGTTACTCCCAAAAGCATAGCCGTTATCAACCGGATCTTCGCTGGTAAAACAGCGCTGATCCGGATTATAAACTCTGTGACCAGCACCCAGAAATTGCCAGCCTGTATCAGGATCTGTTTGTTCACCATCAAATCCCTGTAAAGTCTGTTGATATAATGGTCTGGAAACATGTTCTGGTATGCTGTGCCAGACCATGCCATAAGGGCTGTAAATATTCAACTGATTTAAACGATATCTGTCTTTCTTTGTGTGTATCAGTACACCGGTGATATCACCTTTGTAATTTTTTTCGTAATATTCATGAATGACACCATCAATGACTTTAGCCTCTCCCAAATAATTAACTGTATGTACTTTATTGTCAGGGTTACAGAATTTTTCACCAACCAAATGTTTACTTATATAAATCAGATAACGGATATCACCAGCTGACATAATTGCTTTCGCTTCCCTGCCGCTTCCGTCATAAACGTAATGGCTGTGCTGTCCTTTTGGTGTAGCAAAATCTGTTATCTGATTAAATGCATTATACGTCAGAAGATTTTTTTTGCTATCGTAAACCATGTTGCCGGATACATCATAAGCAAGTGAATGTACCGATGGTTGTTCACTGTTCCACTGTGTATTGATTTGTTTCAGGCGTAATGGTGTTTTAAAGAGATAGTGATAAGTAGTTATTTTTCGTAAGGTCTTATTTTGATCTGCATCTGTTAGCTGTTCGTTAAGCCGGCTCATTTTGTTTAGTGCATTAAAAGTATAGGACTGTCTGGTAATAACAGGAGCTTGCTTTAAGTCTGAACCGGCAAAGTCAGTATCTCTTGGACATAAGGGCAAACCGGAAGAACCTGAACAATGCATGGAGACTAAGTTGTCCAGAGAATCATAGATATAATGCAGTATTGCCTGCTTATATTTACTTGCATTATGTCTTACGTAAATAATATTGCCATTTTTATCATAACGATACTGCCACTGTGATAATATGTTATCTTCCAGTGTATCAGTTATCTTATCCTGTTGATCATTGTTATCATAATGAATAGTACGCTGCATACCACTGCCATAGCTGGCAGAGACAAGGCGTGAAAAGTCATCATAAACAGGATGATACAATAACTGTTTTTTATGGTTAACAGGTTGATAATACAGAGCACTGATACGTCCAACAATATCATATTGTGCCTGTATGTTATTACCTGAAAGGTCAGTAGTACTGATTAATTGCCGGTTTTTATTATACTTCCACTGTAAATAATAATTTGGATATCCATGTTTCCCGGAGTGATTGACCTGTTGTAATTTTCCATCATCACTATAACAATAAGTAGTCGTTCCGGTTGTATCACTTTTTTGAATAACCCGCCCGGACAGATAATCAAAATTTATTTTTAATAGTTGTTGTTTATTCACAAACTCACTGACAGGTAAATTTAAAATATTATACTTCCATAAAATTATATCTCCTGATGGAGTTGTATTGGTTTTTAGTTTACCGTCTGATGTGTAAGTATAGAGTGCACGCTTTCCGTCTTCTTTTTCCTGCCATAATAAATCACCGGCTGCATTATATTCAGCTGCATATAGCAGATATTTATGCTTGTCTCTGGAAGGTTGCGCCCATTGTTGAATAATATGACCAGTTAAGTTGTACACGTTATGCAATGTATCTCCGACAGGATCAATGATATCACTGACCCGCCCCCACAAATCAAAATGCCTGCGGATGACTCTGCCTTTAGCATCAGTAACCGAAAAGACTCTTCCAAAACCGTCATAACGAGTTGAAACAGTTTTTGCTTCAGGAAGATGGTTGCTTTTCAGGCAAAGTGTTTTAACCGCAACCGGAACAGTAACGGAAGCAGGTAATATACTCTGAATAACTGGTTTATCCAGTACATTAGCACGTAATACAGAAATAACTGAATGGTGATGATACTTATCCAGATGATAACTAATAATGCACCGGTCAGGATTACTATACTCTTTAACAATAGTTTCTCCATCAGGCAGATGAGTACGGGTTATTTGTCCGGTTTCATTATAACGAAACCGGGTTACCAGAGGATGAACTGTACCCTTATCATCAGTTGTATATGCTGTCTGACTAATTATACGACTATGATTATCGTAAGTAATATGTTTTACCAGAATCCACTTTCCAGGTAACATTTTTCCCTGCGCAGAAATAGCTTCAGCAAATACACTCAATGGTTTACCAAAACCATCGAAAATAATTTTTTTTTGCAGATCATTTGCAGCAGTAATAATCAGCTGATTCAGTGAATCTGATACAATATACTGGTAGTGCTCACTACTTGCAAAAGGCGTTCCTGTGGCAAAATCAGTTTGTATCAAACGTCCCTGGTTATCATAATGATAACGAATACTATTTTTACCTTCAGCATCACTACGCTTAAGCACCTGATTGGTGAAGAGGCTGATCGTCTCTGACGGTGATTGCCTCCACTGATCATCACTTAGCTTAATCATTGAATAGCGAGTCATGCTGTAATCAGCTGTATTAAGAAGATAATGGTAAGTTTTGATGACAGTGGTTAGTTTTGCATTAACCGCTGTTGTTCCGGTTAAGGTTTGTTGTTTTAATAATCCATAGGTAAAGCTGTTTTGTTTATTATTATAATAATTTCTTGTTGTGGTAAATTTTTCATTGCCTGATTGTATCATTTTTCTTGCCAGTACTAAGATATAACTATTATCATTAATGTTATATTGTTTGCGGTAATAGTTGCGGGTGATAACCGGAGTTAAATATGATGGTTCTGTTGCTTTATCAGAAGGGTAGCGGATAACTGATTCCACCAGTGTATTTAAAGACCAGTCAGCAGGTTGTGCCGGGCAGGCTGCATCACCATCAACCGGACAGTAAGTTATTTTTTCTGTTCGCCCGTAAGTATCAGTTGCGCTGGTTAGGCGACCTTCTGTATCATACGTTTTCGTTTCTGTATTAACAGCAGGAGGACCTGAAACATTACCCCAGTCCCAGGTAACTACTTTTAGTGGTAAGCTGTAAGTTACTGGTAAATCTTCAAAGCTGGTTTGTGAACAACCATTGTATTGATTGGTATTGCAAAAAAAATTGTGTGTTTCTGCAAGCAACCTGCCACTTTTGTCACTAACAAGCTGTGCATTGATTAACAGGTGATATTTATTATAAGTTCGAATCTGCTTAACAAGTCCATCGTCTTCTGCTGTTTGATAAGTATAATTAACCGGTGCTTCAAATAAAATATCGGTAGCTATACCGGATAATCGTTCCAGTCCTGAGTTAAATCCAAGATAGTTATGTTCATTACTGTTACTTTGATCATATGCATAATTGATCACTCTTTCGGATTGCAAAGACCCAGGATTTATAACTTCTTTT
>JAPORK010000081.1 GCA_026710285.1 Endozoicomonadaceae bacterium
TTTCAATAGATAAAGTGAATATTTTTTAATAAAAATTTAACTTTTAACTATAATGTACCTGATTTGGATTAACTGACAGGCTAAATAATCTTCAACCACATCTCAGTTAAGGTTGAAACAGCATCAACTGTAATTATAAAAATTATAAACAGGTGTAGTAATGTTGTTGTTTAAGCGTTATAAAAATATTATAGTGTTAGGTACTGTTTCCTTTTTCACGCCGTTTGCAGTAAGTTCCGGATTTCAAATCTGGGATCAAAATGCTTCAGATACAGCTAATTGCCATGCAGGCTCAGCCTCAGAGGCTAACAATGCGAGTACTGCATTTTATAATCCCGCCGGTATGAGCTATCTGGATAAACAGCATATTTCACTGGGTTTTAGTCAATTGGTGCCGCGCGTAAAGTTTAAAGGTACAGTAGGTGTTAGTAGTGGCAATGTACAGCCTGATGACTTTAACTCATTTAACACAAAATTTAGTCCCGCTAATAGTCGTCGTTCTGTTATAGTTCCGAATATTTATTATACGGTTCCTGTTGATGACAACTGGCACGCAGGCTTTGGAATTAATGCGCCCTTCGGCTCAACACTTAAGTATGATAAACACTCCTGGGTCAGATACACAGGGGTTGAAACAAACATTCAGGTCGTTAATGTTTTATCTGCACTGTCTCTGCGCGTATCGCCTTCTCTGTCAGTTGGATTGGGTCTGGACCTGCAAGGAATGTCAGAAACGTTAAAAACAAATATTAATGCAGTCGGTGGTAATGCTCCAAGCGAAAGCTATAGCGTTAATCGTGTCAACAGTTTGGCTCCCGGGTTTCATGGTGGCGTGTTATATCAGCTATTTCCACGTACACGTCTGGGCATCAGTTACCACTCCCCGGTTAAACATAAACTGCGCGGAATCAGTAAGTTTACAGGACCTTTAGTTGCATCTTTAATATCTGTTGACTCTATTAAAACCCACAAAATTCGCACAAATGTTGTATTGCCATCTACTACAACTGTTTCTCTGTTTCACCAGTTAAACCAGTGGGATTTACTGGGAAGTTTAAGTTATACCAAATGGAGTTGTATAAAGAATTTTAAATTTTCTAATCTTACCGGTATTGATATAGACAGTAATTTATCTAAACGTCTTACGATTATAGCACCCGCCTCTTTGCATGATACATGGAATCTGGCGTTGGGTACTCATTATCATATCAACAAGGAAATTTATCTTCAGTTTGGTTTAGGTTTTGACCAGTCACCGGTAAGACTTACTGGCCGGTCAACCCGTTTTCCTGATGCAGACCGTTATGCAGTTTCTGCAGGGTTGCACTATCAAGTTAACTCTGCTTTTAATGTAGATATCGGGTGGAGATATATCATTATAAAAAAAGGAAAAATAAAAGTCATGCAACAAAATGGCGGAATGACCACCAATACAATCGGACACTCTTCTGGCTATATTAATACAGCAGGTGTTCAGCTTTCTTACAAATTTTAATGCCAGGAATATGAGTGTTTGCAAGCTGTGAAAAAATTATGGGTGGGTTCTTAAAGTCATTATAATAGAGCCCTATATCAAAAGTGGTTATGGCAGCCATGCTGACCATTGTCGTAAAAATTGTCACAAAGCGGCAATATTCAATCTTTTATTAGCAGGTATAGCTGCTGCGACGACAGGTACACTAACTATTGGCAAGTATTCCTGCAAGGCTGCACCCTGATCTGGTCATTTTTTGTGAAAGCTGAGCAATATGACAAAACATCAACAGACCCTAGCATGCCAATACATTCCCAAACACTACCTGATTTAAGAAACCCCAGCTCGGAGATTTTTTGGCATAATATACTATGTTTTATGTCATTATTTTCAAAAATATGCCGTCATTCCCGCAAAGGCGCGAATCCATTAAAGAATAATTATCACAAAAATATAACTTCCCTGTTTACGGGATTCTGGCAATCCCTGCCGGAATGACGCAGCTTTTCAGCGTTATCCATTTGTTAATAAAGGATTTTTGTTAAACCAAAAACTCCGAACTGAGGTTAAGAAGAGTCGTTGCAGAAATCAAATATAAATATTTAGATTAATTACAACTTCTCATCTGTTTACCTTCAATAATTTAAACGCTTACTGAATTTGCTGATATGAAAATATTCATTTTTTAATGTACGAAATAAAAGTCACAAAGTATTAGATTGAAACTTATTATTCAGTGTTTTCATTTTCATGACCTGCATTATCGTTGTTGTGTTTTTTATTTTTATGCACCGTTGCTATCACAACAACTGCTCCTGTTGTACCAATGATTCCAATAATTCCTCCGGTAATAGCTCCAATGATTCCAATAATAGTTCCCGTATTATCATCTACTTTTGGTATTGACGTTGACGTTGGTGTTGATGTTGATGTTGATGTTGGTGTTGATGTTGATACTGGTATTGATATTGATGCCGATGTTGGTTTTAATTTTGGTTGTGATGTTGTTATGTTAGTCGGTGGCATCTGCTGACCTGTACACATTATTTTGCTACATTCACCATATTGAGGTAGCCAAAGCCTGTGGGGAATGCCATTCAGATCAAATTCCTCTCTGCGTAGTATGTATATTTCATTGCCAATAATCTTTAGTTTATAATCACCTTGCCCATCAAACAAATCATTGGGTTGTGTTGATACTCTCCAGCTGTCATCTATTTGACCACTTTTTATATCGTAACGAAAAAATGTTAAATTCTCATTACTAACGAGTTGATCATTAATCTGCCCTTTTGTGACTACATACAAATAATCATTATCGTAACCTGCTGTAATAAATTGCTCAGGGGGTAATTCATAAACGACACTAGATTCATCTAAGGTATAGCGTTCTCCGTTATGCTCCAGAGGATGTTGTATGATCATGTTGGTTGTTTCATTATAGGTAAAGGCGGCATTCTCATTTAACAACACGGCATTCTCTCCAGGGAAGTCATAGCCAATACTATCATAGGTACCGTTATTTGTAACGCCAAGGGATAACTCACTTAACTGTACACCAGGTAATTCGCCCTTTAAATCTAAATATTCATAAGATGAATCATTCCAAATTTCTGGACGTCGGTGTAATAATAATAAAGTATTATTAGTAACGACATGACTTACCGGAGGTGTATAAACAGCCGGATCATCCAGCGTTCGTGTGCCCAAATAGGGATTATCAGCTGGTGGCTGATATAACCGTATTGTGCCATTAGCACCTGGCTGACTAATATCGGTCACTCTGATCAAACCTCTGGCTTCTCGTATAAATAAATCATCCCGAAGAAATGGTAATATTGAGTCTGGATAACGCTGGCGACTTACCAGAAAAGTCTTATTTTCATTCACAACAACAGAATAAAAATCTTCGTTTACATAATGACAGGAGATATCACATGTTTCTGCTGCACACAGGTGTTGGTGCGCTTTTCTCCAATCGATTGGGTTTGTAGTATCTACACTATTGTTCATGGAGATTCCCTGTGATGTGATATGAACTGCTTTGTCCCAAAAAGCAAATGGAACCTCAGCAATAAAATCCGGGAACGCACCTAATGTACCTGAATATAAAACTGTATTATTGTTATAATTTTTTGCTCCATTACAGCGTAATCTGACCAGTGGCTGAGTGCAGATATGATTTACATAATCGTGAGAACATTGTTGCAGGTCTGTTTCATTGCCAACACAGTTGACGTTATTTAACAAAACAGAAAGAAAGGAATTCTGATAATTCGGTTCACTGTGGCTGTCTCCATCAAAACCTATCTGACGACAAGCCACAAGACTACTCGTATTGGAAAATCCCTGGCTACAGACAGTCCCCCATTCATAGAATTCTGTTCCTTCGATAGGAGTAGATATTTCTAAAAGACCACGTCCTCTTTCAGTTACACGATTACGATTATCAGTTAAACGAATATGAGCAGAATTCAGTGTGCTGGTCATAAAATTAATACCTTTATAAATCAGCTTATTATTAGTACCGGTAATTATTTCTGCTGTATTACCCAGCACATTGTTGTCCACCGTTTTAAAAATTCTGGCTCGTCCCTGTTGTTCCAGGTGATTATTATTACCCGATACTTCAGTAGCGATTATCGCTGTATGTCTTTGCGTTAAGGTGAAATCATTACGGGGAATGGAGAAGTTTGATTGTGCACCATATTTTACGACAATTTTGTTGTAATTACCTTCTATGTTTCTCAATAGCGGGTTAGTATAGTAAGTTCTCAAAGGTTTTTCCGGGTGCTGTAATGTTGCTTCAACGTTATTATTGTGTAGTACTCGTTGGGCAAGCACAGGTTGTGTGTCATGAGTTGCAGGAGGCTTTCTCAGTGGTATATTAACCTTAATATAACTATTGTTTACTGATTCAAAAAGCGTTGTATTGCCGTTTATTGGAAATCCATTCAGTTTATGCTTTCCGGTAAAGAAGGTGCCATTGAACTCTCCAGGTACTACAGCGTCTGTTACAATGCGATTCAGAGGTGTAATATTCCCATTAATGTTTTCTACTGCAACAAAATTACCACCGGGAATTTCGGTCATTAACCGAGAAATGTTTGCATTTCCTACAGGAATGCATTGATCATTTTCGGGAAGGCATGAATATCCTATGTCGTTTACTTTGCTTGCTGCAAAATAGGGTGGTATTGACAAAGATGCTCCCAAACTCATACACTGACTGAGCATCAGTGCACCTAGAAAATATCTTGTGGTGTTGTGCAGTAACTTGCTACTCTGACCGCTGTTTGTATAACTATCTGTGGTATCGCTATTTTCATCAAATTCCAGATTGTTAATATCCTGCTGAGCAACAAAGCCTGAATTTTCCTCATTCTGAGAAACAACATATTTGACAGTATCAGAACCAGCCACTTTGTTATGCCAGGTTAATACTTGTTTATAAATCTGCTGACGTAAAGAATTATCTGCCTGAATTAAAGTGTTACCACTATATTTACCCCATAATTTGCTTCCTATCCATTTTAATCCACTTTCAAAAGAGTGATAAACCTCCATGGCGACATTATTAATGGCTTCGTCAGCAGTTCCGCCATCATAAATATACCATTCTTCGGTCTTTACAGGAGTATGTAAAACTTCTAATAACAGCTTAAACGCAGAGTTTTTCCTTTCTTTTTCATACTCTAAATGTTTCATCATTCCGCTCAGAGTAATCAGATAAGGATTTTTTTTTGCTGTTATTAAAGACAGTTTGCCTGAAGAATAAACAGAAATCACTTCTTTTAATCCGGGAATGGAGGAGAAAAAAGTCTTACGAATGTTATCATTTTCTCCCAAATGTTTATGACGGGCTTTAAAGCTAAACTGATGTAATATTTCTACTGGCTGATCAGGGAAAGCTTGCTGTAAGATTTTCAGTGCGCTCATGGGTGTTTCTGCCAATATACCAACTTGTTTTGCAGCCAGATTTTGGTCAACTACAAATACCCACTGATTAACCTGTATTGGGTTGTCAGTACTTGCACTGTATACCGGAGTAATCATTAACAGATAAAAACTAAATATTAGTAATAAGGCGTTTATAAAAAGTGAATATTTTCCGTTTTTAATGTATCCAACCAAATATTCTTTTTGTTGTTTTAACTGGTGGGACGAAAACTGCATATTAAACTTCCTCATAAAGATTAATGGAGTTATTATATTGCATCTCTGAGTATAATAATTTTTAGAGAAGTTTTGTTATATTTGTTTTTATCAGACATACTATGTGTCTGGTATCAAAATATATTTAACAATGACTTGTATGTATAGAAGTTTTCTTGATATTTTTAGACATTTGACTTGTAATAAGTTATGGTATTCATTTTAAAAAATGAAAAATATTTTAACTAAGGTTTGTTGATGCTTCATAATGAAAGCCATAAAGACCCGAAGACCATTGCTATAGCTCCTGCAATATTTGCCCATTTTTTATGCATTATGCCCGATATTCTTAGAATCAATGATTTTAACAGGTCCCTCATTAGTCAACGTCAAGGGAAATATCATCATAACGAGCAACTTTATATTTAAATTTTTTAAGCCCCAGTTTTTTTTATGATTATAGAGTACCTAGGGAGTTACCCATCAATATGGATATCATGCATTTTATGGTACAAAGGATACCACTGACCTTTACTTTTATGTTGCAAATAAAAATTTTGACCTATGGAGGTTACCAGGTTATTGGTTACCGGATTAAAGTGGGTTAAATTCCAACTCCAGCCCATACCCAATCCGTCAGCATTAG
>JAPORK010000207.1 GCA_026710285.1 Endozoicomonadaceae bacterium
AATGATAACTTTGTAGTAGTAAGTAGTTATTCACATATGACCATAGTGAAAAAAATAGAAAAAGGTAAAAGGAACAAGCCAGCTTTATGGGCTGTTAATCAGTTTTCGGACAATGGTATCAATATTGTAAATGTTAGAAATAACGAACTCAGTGAAGTATTTTCTAATCCTCTTACTGATGAAATCTTCATTAATGGTTATATGCGAATAAAGTAAAAAGTATCCTTAAGACCAATACTTTGAACAGTTTTGGATAGATTGTATTACCTTGTGTTGGTAGGTTTTAGAGTGCCACGTCAAAGAGTGAGGGTTATCTCAGATGCAGGTAAAATACAAGTCTGTTCCTTGAGTATTCCCGCACCTGTATGGTAAATCCTGTGAAGGCTTTAATGTGTTGTTTTATTTTTGTTGATTGTTGCCGTATTTTTTACTTTTTTGAACTGATCTGCAAATGATTTATCTGCTGTTACTACAGGATTATCAACTTGTCCTTTAATGTTATAACGTAAGGTACTAAATTTCATTATTTTTTTTCCCACCAATTTATCAAACAAATAAATAGCTCCCGCCAGAGCTGGTTGTCCAAGTAACAAGCTGATTGTAGGTAAATTTTGTGCAATCGGTAAACTAACATCCATATTGAGGTCAACATATTTTTTGGGTATATTAATTGTACCGTAGAGGGCAAAATTGGAAGAGGGTCCATCGATTATAACCGGAGCGTTTAAGGTGATTAATCCCTCTTTGAAAGACGCTGACCCTTTAATTTTATCAAAAGAAATGCCAGAATCAAAAAGGTCGGAAAAGTCTAGTCGTAAGCGTTTTGTAATGGTATTTATATTTAAAAGCCCGAAAATATGTAGTTTATCTATGTCTGAAGTACCGGTAATATTTCCATTTCTAACTAAAGCAGAAACTTCTCCGGTTGATTGAACAAGATTAAAATCAAAAGGGGTTCCGGACCAGGTAAGGTGAGTTATTACTTTTGCAAATTTGGCATGAAAATTTGTTTGTGAATAATGCCACTTTTTAAACATCGTGTTCAGGTTTTCAGTTTCTAATTTACCTTCAAAAGTAGAAGTTTGTTGACTTTTTCCAATGTTTTCCCATGTTAATGTGCCGTCAATTTGTAAGTTGCCCAGCAAGGCATTGAGCTGCCGTAATATAATAGTATGGGCTTGTGGTTCCAGATTGAACTTAACCTTTCCATAGTATTGATCACCTATATGGATCTGTTCTACTGAAAGTTGTAAAGCGGGAAATATTGATGGATTTATGTGGTTGATTTGATTTTTTTGCAGAGATAGTTGAGTGTATTTTTGCAGTGTATTATCTGGCAAGTTCAGCTCTTTGAGTACAATGGACAGAGGCTGATCTTTATGATCTTCACTTTGTACAACAAACCCTTTTATTTCCCGGGAATCAAAAGAAGAGATAATTTTATCATTTTTTATTTCACTGTTCAGGTTGATTTTACCAAGCGTATAATCTTTAAATTTTATGCTGTTTATTACCAGTTTTTTTGCAAGTAACGGTAAATGAACAGGAGTAGAAGTTGTTAACAGCTGATACTTTTTTAGCCATTCTATCCAGTTATTAAGGTTAACTTCATCAATAACACCAGAAAAAGTAATACCTTTTTTGAATACCGCATCAGTGGCAGAATTTTTGTTGGGATTAAGTATGACAGAACCAAACGCTATTTGTTTATTGCGTATACCTAAAGTTGTGTAGAGTAGTTTGCCATATTCTATATAGAGATTTAATTTATTATGTTCAAAAGGAGTGAGCAGTAAATAAAAAGGTTGTTCCTGTTCTTTGCTTTTTTTAAACTTGTCGGGCATGTCGATGGTAAGACCTTTTAAGTTACTTTTTAAATCAATAAAATAATCTCCGCTCTCAGGAATTCCCAAACGCACTTCATAATTCATATCTCCTTCAATAAACTTACTTAAATTATCGGGAATAAATGGTTTTAAACGGTTAAAGTCAGCCTGACCCTTACAAAGGATATATGTAATCCGATTTTTTCCCTGTAACATTTCGTTTTTAACCGAGATATTAACCGGGTGATTAAGTAGTTCTCCCTGAATATTTTTAGCTTTAAAGCCTGTTTTTGATGAGTAATGGATCATTCCATTGACGTTTGTAATTGCAGGTTGTTGTGGAAGAGAAAATTGGCTGTTTATTATTGCTGTGTTGATCTCTATGTTGGTTAAAGATGAATCATGGCTGTCTTGTAAAGGAAGTGTTAAAGAGAGCTTTGTATCGAAAAGACCCTCTATCTTCCATTTTTGTGGTGCCCCCTTTAGTTTTTTGTTAAGCAGAGAGTTTTGAAAAATAGCCAAAGTATCTTTACCTGAAATCTGGCTTTGGGCTGATAGTAATAAAACAGGATGGACAAAATTGTCAATAGTGGCATTAATGTTGCTTACTTTACTATTATAAATGGTACCAGAAGCATTGGTGATGTTGAAATGTTGTTGGTCAATATTGACTGTTGCGTTAGCAGATGTTATCTCAGGCCAGTCGTCACTGTAATTTATTGTTGTCTTATCAATGTTAAAGTTTAATCCCCACTTCAAATTTTCTGGTTTGATGTTTGCAAGTGGTCCATCCCAGGAAAATGTGGTATCAGAGATAGTACCGGAAGTAATATTGTTTTTGATCCATTGACTTAAAGAGGGCGATAAGACACTTGTTGGTAAGTATTGCTTTGCACTGTGTGTATCAAATTTATCAACATGAGCGTTTAATTTCATTACAACAGGTGTTTCTTTTTTAAGTGGTATGTCAAGTTGCAGATTAATCTGTCCAGTGCTGACAGCGTTGTTACCATGCCCTGCAACAGCCTGCGTGGAAGTGGTGGTAATCATCTCTGGTGTAAATAATGTGTAAACGTCAGAGGTTATTTTCCAATGTAGCTTTCCTTTAACAGTGTCATAATGCCAGGCATCAGAAAAGACATTTTGTAAACCCAGCGCTACATTTTTGCTGTTAATATTAATAGTTCCTTCATGGCTATTCATCGTCATATGTCCGCTGATGTTTTTACCAGAAGGTGCACCTTTCCATGCATCAACAGAAATATCATGAAACTCAGTATTTGCTGTAAAATCAATATGCTTTTGTTGTGGGTAAAGTGAAATGACTGTTTTACTGAGGTTGCCCGCAGGATTTAGTGTTTTAAGAACAGACTGATATTTTTCCGGTAGTAAATTACTGCTGAGTAAAATATTTTTTATAATGGAGATTTTTGTTTCCGGAACGGTTATCTGCAATTTTGTTTTTTTATCATCTGTTGTCTGTGCAACAGAGATGGTTGAATCAGGATATTCAACCTGGTTAACAGTAAATTTATCTACATTGACTTGTGCAGACCATTGTTGAAAATTGTTACCATGAACATCTATTTTTCCTTTCATATGCCGGGTAGAAATAATATGCTGATTAACAGCAATGTCGGTTTTCGGGAGGTTAAAAGTATTGAATAACGCCCAGTTTTGCCTTGTTTTATTGAATACTATCTTGCTTACAGAAGAGAAGTCGTGTGCTGAAAATTGAGTTATTTCAGGAGGAAATACAGACTGAATCCATGCCGGTGTCAATACGAATGAATGCGTATTGACATTGAAAATACCGACAATTTGCTCTTGTGTATTTTTGTCAGGACTAATATTGCCATGGAGTGTAATGGCTGACCGATCCAGCATCAGATCACTTTGAAGAGAAATTGAATTAGCTTTTTGCCATGATATGAGACGTTTAACTTTTATATCCTTATCGGTTGCAGTTTTATTATTATGTAAATGAATATCAATGTTATTAAGATCAAAATGCTGCACAAAAAAAATTTTATCGATAGTTTGTTTTATTGATTCATGTAAATTTTTAACCTCTGAAGAAGCTAAATTATTGTTTCCGGTGGTAACATTAAATGTGGCATGATCAATATTTACAGATTTTATCAGAGGAGTTTGTCTGAATAGTAAAGATGCCAGATTAAATTTTATTTTTAGTCTGTCAATTTTTTGAGTGGTTGTGTCACTACCCTGAATAACTATTTGATTAAGCGTAATATGTGGATTGATAAAAGATAATCCACCCTTTATATGCTGAATTTTTAAGTTTGTTGTTAACCTTTTACTCAAAAAGTTTTCTATTTCTGAACGGGCAAAATTAATATTTATCAGGAAAAGTGCAATAGCCGCATAGAGTAACAGTATTGATATTACTATCCAAATGACTACATTTTTTAATTTTTTTAAAACCATGTGGGGCGACCCAAAATATAATATTAAGTTTCTGTTGTTTTGTAGTATTTTACTCAAATATGAAAAAAGTAATTCTACACTTTATTAAAAATTAAAGCTGTAAATAAATGATACTCCGGACAGCTTTTAAAATCTGCTATTTATAAAGATACAGCAAATTTAACTATAAGTTTTTACTGTGTGCCTGGCAAACAAACTTTTCTAAATCAAATTCTTAAGCAGACTTCTGAGTGTCATTTTAACAGAAGAATAAAACCTTGCCTATAAAGTTATTTTATGCACTTGTAAAACCTGAATGATTTTTACTTTGACATCAGGTCTGGCGTTATTATTGCAAAAATTTATTATTAAATTTGAATGTTTATTGCAAGGTTTTAATATATCATTAGCCTGCTTAAAGCAACAAGGTTGGACAAAAAAAGAGAATAAAGATGTTACGGGAGTGGAATGAGTAGTAATATCCATATACAGATATACAATAACTGATCAGCTATATTTGGTTTATGGTTAGCTCAGGCATAAGAAAAGGCTCATTTTAATCGTTATTGTGCCAAAGGTGACCAATCTTTTACAAAACATCAACAGGCCCTAAAAAACATTTTTTAACTTACTCTCATAAAAGCAAACACTTTTCGCTCTTCTTCAGGTATATCCGGGAAAATCCATTTTTCAACTTTCTCTAAATCACCTTTTACATACCCTGGTTCCTCTCCAATAAAAGTATATGTTGACCACGACTCTTCTGAGAATTTGGCAACAAACTGTATATGTTGCGGAGTCGCAATAATAGCCATTTGATCTACTTCTAGTGGTAAATCTTTTATAGGTTGCGGAGAAATGAAGGTGAATCTTCTGTCACCATTGTGAATTTCGAATAATATTTTAGATAATTTATTTATATAACGTGCTGATACTCTGGTTAATTCAGGATCCAGAGGGTTGTTCATCATGATATCAGCAAACTTCACTTTTAATTGCAAAAGTTGCTTGAAGTCTCTAAGATCCACAGGCTGTCTGGCTATTCTGGCAACAACGAATATTACTGCTGAGTCACACTGTATTAGTTTGCTCTTTGAATATAGATGCTTCCATAATGTGAAAAGCTCTTCCATCGAGTCAATGTATAGATAAGAATTTCCAAAATATGTCTTTACTGTATCAGGCATTAACCGCTTAATAAATTTTCTAACATCAAATAATTCTACTTTATTAGCAGAACAGTCTCCTTTTAGCATATTAAAAGGAAGCCATTTCAGTTCTAATCCTTCAGGTAAAGCTATCATTTTTTCTGCAAAAAAGAATAATCCGATATCAATAGCTGCCGTAGCTGCCATACTTGCCATCATTGTCATGCCCGTTACTGAAGCTGCAATATCTAATCCTTTATTTGCAGGTATGGCAGCTGCAACCACGGGGATACTACCTGCAATAGTTGCTCCTGCTGTTACTACAGATCCCAGTAACGCACCTCCAAAGGTATAAGCTAATCCACCCAGTGTTGCAACAGTCAGACCAGAAGTAATAACAGCACCTGCAATATGAGCCCATTTTGCATGCAGTGCATTCAATCCAAAAGAGCTGATATAACTACCCCACTTAAAAATGGATCCAAGCCATTCAGGCATATTACCGCTCGGATCACTGTTCATTACCGGATTGTTACCAGCAAAGCTATAACCACCTGTTACCGGATCTTCACTAACAAAGTAACGTTGTTGTGGATTATACGTGCGATGTCCTGCTCCCAGAAACTGCCATCCGGTAGCAGGATCGGTGCGTTCACCATTAAAACCACGAATTGTTTGCTTGTAAAGAGGGAGTGAATTTTTATCAGCACGCCAGCACATTCCATAGGGACTGTAAAGGTTACGGTGATTTTGTTTATATTGATTGTTTTTTGAGTCTTTCGTTAAAATATTAACGACATCACCTCTGTAATTATTTTCATTGTACTGATAAATCATACCATCAATGGTCTTG
>JAPORK010000037.1 GCA_026710285.1 Endozoicomonadaceae bacterium
CTTACTCAAATGAAAGGAGCCTTCCTTCTGGCGATACTCAGGAACTTCCTCTTGAATCAAGTATGGATCTTCCTCTTGACTTAAGTACAAAGTCTCATCTTGAGTCAAGTACGGATCTTCCTCTTGACTTAAGTATAAAAGGCACAAACACTCAGTAAAAGCACTAATGCAGACAAACCATGATCTACAATCTGTTATTATAATAGGGGCTTTCTTAAATAAAACTTCGGGTAGTTTTTATAAGCAATTGATTTTAAAAGGATGTATTTTTATACTAATAAAAAATATTTTTTAATATCAATGGTTTACAATTCAACCTATAGTGGATTTTTAAAAACTGTCCGAAGTATTGCTAAAACAACACTAAATAAAAAATAAAACTACGTAAAACTTAATTTACATCAAAGCTTCTTCAGACTGGCAAAAGTATTCAGACACTGTTTTCTCTGGTCACTTATTCTTATGCGATACAACAAACCTTCAACCATCATTCTCAAATCAGGCTTGTTATATATTCTAACCTGGTGCATAATTGCTTTCAGCTTTGAACATAATTCATCCGATAGTATGAGTCGAGCCACTGTAAACCTCTTGTTTTGTTTGTGCCAAACTTAACGCTATGGATTTACAGCCTTATATCAATCTTTTTTGCAAAACATCAACAGACCCTAAAAATATCTTCCATTTTAATTTTGATAAAATTCTTTTACTATGCAACAAAAGACTTATAAATATCTCAATAAAAAAAGCATCTGTTTTTTCTTAGCTATCTGGTTATTTTTTTTATTTATAAAGATGCACAGTATTAAAGCAGCAGCCGTTACAAAAAGACATTTAGTTAATAAGCAAGACAATAAATTAACAACAATAAGAGCATTCTCAAAATCCATTGAACACAAACAGGTTGAATCTCAATTAAAAGCAAATATAGTCAGCAAAAAACACAATTTACTTAATATGAGTAATGGTAACGATGATACTCCGGTGTGGTCTAATGCCTTTAACTTTCACAAATCCTGGGGTACGCAGGTTGATCCGCGTACAGGGACACTGTCTGCTTATATCAGGGTGGGCAGCCTGATTAGTAATCTGGATCGTGGTCCTAACATAACACTGAATATCGATTATAACAGTGGCAGCATGGCTGACCCTGATCAACTGGGAGCTGGCTGGAGTTGGAATTTAACCCATTTTAATCCAAATAATAATCAGCTGTCTACATCACAGGGACAAAGCTTTATTTTGCAAAAGAATACCGATGGGTATTGGTGGCTCCGTTATCATAAACTGCATGATATTCAGATTGATGGAAGTAAAGAACATCACTTTATGATTACTTATGCTAATGGCTTAAGAGAAATACTCAATCATGACGGCTATGAAATTCGTCTGGAGCAACAGGACGGTAGAGGGGTTAACTTTTTTTATATGTCAGGTTCACATGCATTAAGTGTAATAAGCGATGATGAAGGACATAAAATCACCCTGACTCGAAGTGAAAACCATCTTACCGTCACCAGTACAGCAAATGATAAAAAAGCAGTCAACATTCGCTTATATAAAACAGAGCATGAATTACACAGAATTACTTTACCTTACGGCAATGGTAAATTATGGCAAATACAGTTTAGTTATATTGGATCGCTGTTAACACAGGTACACTACCCTACCGGTCTGAAAAAAAATATTGACTATGATTGTAACAGTGCTATAAAACTGGCGTTAGATTATGACGCTCAAACAAAAAAATTATGTGCTGTTGTTCAAACAAAGATTACCCCCAGTACAACACAACCAGCAAAAATAATTCACTATTCTTATGATAAAACCAATAGTAATGAACATAATTATTTAGCATTTAATTCTGGATTAACTATGTTACCAGGAGAAAAGCAGGATATTCTATTTGCTGCGCCAGCCAGTTACACTTATCAAACAATGGTAGACAATGGCATTATTAAACAGATACGTACCTATAATAAATATCATTTACTCATTAATACACAAACAATCAATGACAATAATGATCACCTGATTTCAGAAATTCAGAATTTTTTTTGTCGTACTGATCGCCGTGATGGTTGTGCAAATACTAGTTTTAAAAATTTGCCAGATACCTATAGTTTACCTTTGAAAATTATAACAAAAGACTGGAGTGAAGTTTCAAACCAAACTTCAGTAGAAATACAAAGCAATCTGTATGATAACAGAGGAAGAGTGATCAGTATAACTGACGCTTATGGTCGTATGAAAAAAATAACTTATTGCCCCGCACAGGGAGATGCAGCTTGCCCTGCCGAACCTGATGGATGGACGCTCGGTTCACAAACGGAATCAGTGACACGCTACCCTGCTGCAAAAGTAGCCGGATCTTCTGCATTATACCCGGTAATAACTCACAACTATTATCGCAAAGAATCTAATATTAATGGTCACGGTTATATTTTGGTATTAGCACGTAAAGTGATACAGACAGGTAACGATTATCTTACAACAGCAAACTATTATTATAATGACAGCAGTAAACCTTTTTCCTATGGTCTGTTACAACAGCAAACACTGACCGGAACAACAGCACCAGGCGCACAACTGACCAGCCTAAAAAAAGATTATTATTATGCTGTGAACAAAGATCATTCTGAAAAAACAGCTTATTCAGTTATCGAATTAAACAACGGGAAATTTAAAAAATCCACTATAAAAACCACCAGCCTGTTAACCAATCAGGTCATTAAAAAAGTGGATGCTGAAGGTAAACAAACCCTGGAGTATCATTATGATCACTGGGGTCGATTAACTGAAAAAAGTATCTCTGCCGTTTCTGTTCCGATAATAAAAGAAAATTATAGCTATACCCTGTCGCCACAGCTTAATCAGATGACGATGACTGCTGCAAATGGTTTACAGCAAAAAGTCATTTTTGACGGAGCCGGTCATCTGCTAAAAACTTTTGCTGAAGTTATTACAGAAGATGGAAAAGGTAAAAAAAATAGTTGGCGACCAACACAGAGTATCACTTATGATGCTTATGGCAGGGTTACCAGCAGGGTAAATTATTTAACCAGTCAGGCAGGTAACAGAAATAAACTGACAACAACGTTTGATTATGATGTGATGGATCGCCCTGTTCATACTTATTTACCCGATGGTGAAATAGCTGTTAAACAATACGATAATGCTAATCATTGTATTGTCAGCTATACAAAAGATTTATTCGGTCATTACACACCACTTTCCATTACCCATAGCAATATACTGGATAAACCCGTCACACAGGTGGTATTACCGGCTTTTTCTTCCCGGTTATATGATGTAAAGCAGTTATGCTTGAGAGGATATAGTCTACCGGGCGCACAGGTTACCACCACACATTACGACGGTTTCGGCAGGGTAACTTCAGTGATTGCACCCAATGGTAGTATCGTCACCAAACGTTATGATAATAGCGGACGTATTGCAGTTATTATTAATCCAAGAGGTGACAAAATACGTTATGTGTATAACCTGCTGGGTCAGATTATTCAAAAATGGATCCAACCGGATAATGATTATCATCAATATCTGCTTTTTTCTGCACGTTATAACGCAGCGGGAGAACTGATATGGGAAGCCGGAGAAGATGGAAAACGTATGTTATATACCTATACAGCAGATGGAAAACAAGCGACACTCACAACACCAACAGGATATATTATTTCATGGCAGTATAATAATCTGGGATTACCTGTGAATAAATTGCTAAATGGCAAAGTAATACTGCATACCACCTATGATCCATTAAGTATGCTTCCGGTAAAAAAGAGTGATATAACCGGTACAACTATTTATACCTACAGTGATGATGGTAAACTCTGTCAGTTAACCCATAAAGGAGAAAATGGTTACCCTGATTATCACTTGCAATGGCAGTATAACAGTGATCGAAAAATAATCAGTGCAACGGATGTTTCAGGTAATGTTGTACAGAGTACTTATGATCGTTTTGGTCGAATATCCGCTGCTTATTATAACAGCATTCATCAGCCAGAAAAATTAATACTGGAACCTGTTTATGATGGATTGTCGTATGTTGTCGCAATCCGTTATGGTAGTGGCATGCAACGGACAATTCACTATAACAACTATAGTCAGCAAGATGAAGTAACAGATACTCTTTCAGGAAAACTATTATCAAAATGGCACTTTAGTTACGATAATATGGGTAACATTACCACTTTAAAGCAAAGTGCATCAGGTAATCGACAAGGTACGTTAAATTATCAGTATGATTCACTGGATAATTTAACCACTGTCAATTGCTCCGGATCATCCGGTTTACCTTTATGTCCGAGAGATAACACACTTAAAAACACAGATCCCGGTAATGCACCTGTTATTACCCAACAAATCTATACGTTTAACCCTTTAAATCGAATAGCCCGGGTAAAAGAGCGGTTAACCAGCACAACAACAATGGTAACACTCAGTAAAGTCATTACTTATAGCTATGGTGGTGAACAGGCACCACTGCGTTTACAAAAAATGAGTACACAGTGGAATAATCAAACCCAGCAAATAAATACTTTTACCTATGATATGGGTGGTAATATGATTATCGATGGTGAAGAAAATCACCTGACGTATAATGCTTTTAATCAAATAATTGCTGTGGAGACATCCGGAGGTAAACACAGTTATTATGCTTATGATGGCAGTAACAGAGAAGCCAAATCAATCACCTTTGGTCATGATATTCGTTACCTTCTCCACAGAGGTAAAAGTTTACTTGGAGAAGAAAATATGACTACAGATCATAAAATAAATATTATTGGTTATCTGGGAGTTGCAAAAACGATCAATGGTGTTATTGATGAATATTATGAAAAAAATTACAAAAATGATATAACCGCCGTACTCAATAAAACCACAAACAACAACTATATATTAAAACAATTAAATATCTACAGTCCGTACGGTATGGTATGGCATGCTCAGCCTACCAACGATTTACCCTTATATCAACAGACCTTACAGGGATTTGATGGTGAACAAACAGACCCTGCCACCGGTTGGCATTTTTTAGGTAGCGGTCACAGAGTTTACAATCCAAAGCAACGCTATTTTGTCAGTGAAGACCCGGTGGGAGATGGTTATGCCTTTTGCAGTAATAACCCTGTTATGAAAACAGATCCTTCGGGCAACTCATCACAGGGATTCGGAAAAGTACTTTGTGTTATAGACACACTGGGACTTTCAGTCATTCATAAAAAGTGGGCCACTTTACTCGGTACCGTTTTGATGGGAGGGCTATCAACTGTTTTCTGTGCAGGCATTGCTGCATGGTGCTGTGCTCCGCCTCAGGTCGTTGCATTATTAATAGCTGCTGGTGTGTTTGCCGGCTCAATGGGTGTTACAGCTGCAGCCGTGTCAACAAACAGAGGTCTGAATATTGCCAGTACAGTGGCAGGTCTGACAGCAGCTATTGTTGGATTAGCCAGTGCCGCTATAATTAGTTTCAGTGAGTGTCCGGAGGAACTTTGTTCACTTGAAGCAGATAATATGTTGATTCAAAATAAACAGACAAACATAATTAATGCAGTTAATTCTGATGAAGGAGCATTGACTGACTCTTCGAAGCAAAATACACTTCAACATTCGAGTATTTCAAAGTCAAAAATATCAATTGAATCAGATAATTTGAATGAATCAACTGAAGAAAAAGAGGCATTGGATGCAGAAGTACTCAGAAAACATTTACGAGCAGGTGGCGGTCGGCAAATACTGTCATGGTGTCATATTGATGATGTCATTGCCGCCGTTATATTTATACGACAAAACAATACAGGTCGCAGTGGATTTAATGTTACAGCATCTAATACTGTTACTAATCTAGGGTTTATAACATTTGCATCACAGTTACACCGCTCTGCCTGGCAGACCATGTCAAGCTTTACTCAGAGCGTGTTATTGGGTGAAATACCAAATGTATTCATGTATGAACAGTATGTAGTTCCCACTCAATTGCTCCGAGCAGGTTTTAATTTTCGTTATCTTGCCGTAACACCAACATTTCTGCGCCCTCCGTCTGAACTCCATAAATTAAACGAACTGTTTTTTCAGGGAGTCTGATCATTTGTATCCTTTCACCCCCCATATAAAAATTATTATAAGTCAGACACACAGAATTAAACATTACCTTACATAATATCTGGCAGGCAGAAACCAGAGAAAAAGCTGAAGAAATGCTCAATT
>JAPORK010000128.1 GCA_026710285.1 Endozoicomonadaceae bacterium
TTAAAGCTGTAATAATGAAAGTTTGATTCCAGTCAGCTTCTATACTACACCGTTGTTATTTCTGCATAAGCAGGAATACATAAAGAGGTTCCGAATTTTTTTCACATTCAATCAAATGTTTGTGTATATAAAGTATGTCACCCATGTCAGGAAAAACAGAATAACGCAGTTGTCTTAGCAGCATCATTTATCAATTAAGAGCAAAGGCTGAAAATCCCGAACCAAAGTCTTTTACAGGATAGCATCGGGTTGTTGTTCCGGGGAAGCATCAATAAAAACTGCAAGTGACATACAGTGCTGGTATACTTTTTCAATAAAAGGGTAGGGTGTCAAATCAACGTTAAACCTTATCGCATTGTATACTTGCGGAATGAGACAAACATCGGCCAGTGTAATCTGTTCTCCAAAACAAAACAAACCGCCGACTAGCTTTTTTTCAAAAGCAGTAAATCCGGTATTTATCCAGTGCCGATACCAGTTAAGTTTATTTTCTTCAGTTACATGTAAGTCACCGGTTAAATATTTTAATGTGCGCAAATTATTGAGTGGATGTATATCACAGGCTATTTGACCAACCATTGATCTTACCTGAGCTCTTTCATGACCGCTGTCTGGTAATAAAGCCGGTTGAGGATAAGTTTCTTCAATCCATTCAAGGATAGCCACAGACTGAGTCAGTTTTTCTGTTGTGGAAACTTCCAGTACCGGAACCAACCCTTCAGGGTTAACAGCTAACCATTCCGGAGTAGATTGCTCACCCTGCTTCAGATTAATAAAAGCAGTGTCGTAATCTATTGCTTTAACATTGAGAGCAATACGTACTCGGTAAGCTGCTGATGAACGAAAATAACTATACAGTTTCATGCTGCTTTCTCTGACACATTTGATGGTCAATGGCACCAAAAATTGAATTATTATGTTCATTAAACATTTCAATACGAACCCGATCACCAAACTTCATAAAAGGTGTTTCAGCTTTACCAGAAGCAATAATTTCCAACATTCTTTTTTCTGCAAGACAGCATGAACCACTGTGTTCATCCCGGTTAGATATGGTGCCAGAACCCAGCATAGTCCCAGCTCCTAAAGGACGACTTTTAGCAGCATGAGCTATGAGTTGTGCAAAATTGAAGTTCATATCTTGTCCACAATTTGGAGCGCCATACTGCTCTTCGTTATAATGCACATGTAACGGTAAATGAATTTTATAGTCCTGCCAGTGATGACCCAGTTCGTCAGGTGTTATAGCAACGGGTGCATAAGCAGAAGGCGGTTTACTTTGTAAAAAGCCAAAGCCTTTACCCAGTTCCTGTGGGATAAGATTTCGTAACGATACATCATTAACCAGTGTCAATAGCTTTATATGTTCTCCGGCATGATCCGGTGTGACTCCCATAGGCACATCGTCAGTCATTACAACCACCTCTGCTTCAAAATCAATGCCCCACTCCTCAGTATCGAAGTAAGCCGGATCTCGCGGACCCAGTAACTGATCTGAAATACCCTGATACATTAACGGATCAGTCAGAAACTCCGGAGGCATCTGTGCTCCTCTGGCTTTTCTGACCAGTTCCACATGATGTAAATAAGCACTTCCATCAAGCCACTGATGAGCACGCGGTAAAGGTGCTGCGCACAGAACAGGATCAAAGGTAAATGTTTCTTTTTCTGAATGATTATTGATGCGCTGATAAACCGCTTCTAATGCAGGCGATAATGTATTCCAGTTATCAAGTGCTGTCTGCATGGTGGGTGCAATTTCAGGTACTGCTTTTGCTCTGGTTAAATCTTCAGAGACAATAATCAGGTCTCCGTCACGTGCTGATTTCAATGAGGCTAATTTCATTCTCAGGTTTTCCTTATGGCATTATTGTTGTGGTGATTTCCAGGAATTTACATATTCGGTATCTTCTACCGAAAACAGTAGCGGATTTATATTCAGGTGGCGTCGGGTATCGATCATAACGGCGACTTCATTGGCCATTTTTTCTGGTGTACTCATGCTTTTTTGTAAGGCTTTAGGGTGTGGACCGTGGGTAAATCCACAGGGATGGAAGGTAATCATACCTTTTTCAATATGATCACGACTAAAAAAGTTACCCTGATGATAAAAAATAACTTCATCAAAATCATCATTATTGTGGAAAAAAGGAACTTTTAAAACATTCTGTTCTGTTTCAACCGGTCGCGGACAAAAAGTACAGACAACAAACTTTTGTGCTACAAAAGTCGTATGTGCAGAAGGTGGAATATGATACCGGTGACTATTCAGTGGTCTTATATCTTTCCAGTTAAGGCGAAACACGGTATTGGTACCATGCCAGCCAATAGCATCCAGCGGATTATAAGGATAAGTGACTTTACTCATAACCTGCTGTCGCTTTATATGGATACTCCAGGGCTGATTACTTTGCTGAGCTTTAAAATTATCGTCAATACGTGGATAATCAAGCACAGCAGGATCAAAAATAGCCTGTGGACCTAACAGCCCTTTATCAGGTAAATGATACATGCCATCATTATTTTCTATCAGTAGAAAGCAACAAAGGTTGTGTACCTCCATTCTCCATGCGGTTCCGCGTGGAATTAGCAGATAGTCTCCAGTGTGAAAATGTAAGTGACCGTAGTCACAAAATAAACTTCCTTCACCTTCGTGTACAAAAATCAAATCATCTCCGTCACTGTTGCGTACCAGTGCCGGCATAGACGCATTTAACTGCCAGAAACGAATATTGACATCGGCATTGTGTAACACAGCAGGTGTATTCCATGGAATAAAAGCTTCTGATTTTAATGCTGATAATCGAAAAGCATGCGGTTTTAAAGGACCTTCCCAGGTTGTCCAGCCGGTTGGAGGTTTTTGATGCAACATATGTGTGACCGGACCATAAAAACCTTCCCGTCCGAGTTCTCGTTCATAGGTATTATCCGGTAAATCACAATGCGCTTGTCGTGTAAAACATCCTTCTTTTATTGGAATATTTATTTTTTGATGTTTAGGCATAAAACTACCATTTCTAACTAAACTATTTGTTTGATATAATCAGATTACATAACTTAACAACAAACTTACTATTTTTGAGCATCAAACAATGCATCAGTTTTGGCTGCCATTATAAAGTCATTTTTATGTAAACCACCCACTGAATGTGTCCACCAAGTCACGGTTACTTTACCCCATTCAGTTAAAATCCCGGGATGGTGCTTTTCTTGTTCTGCAATTTCACCCACTTTATTAGTAAAAGCCAGTGCCAGGCGAAAATTTTTAAATTTATACTCTCTGACCAGTTGACGAATACCGTTATGTGACTCTACTTTCCATTGTGGTAAAGGTTTTATCCAGGTTTCAATTTCACAATCCTGTGCCTGATTGCCACCCACTCGGCAGGGAATACACTGTTCCTGTACAAGACTTTCTGTCATTTTAAATCCTCTCTTGTTCTGATAAGTTTGACTGATCACTGCTGACATAAGATGTTTGTTTATTTTTAGGTGGAAAAAGAGGTTTATGCATTCCTTTGGCTTTCGCTTCTTCGACCATCTGCATAATATTTTTTTTGCTGAGCTCTTCCAGCTCATACAGACTCTCAATAATATAATAGACAGGCTGCATAATATCAATGCGATAAGGTGTTCGTAATGCTTCTACCGGGTCAAAGAGATGCCGAATTGCTTTTTTGCTCTCCAGTGCATGGATAGTTTCACCTGGACTTGACAAAATGCCTCCACCATAAATGCGTAGCCCTTCTTTACTTTGAATTAAACCAAACTCTACCGTCATCCAGTATAGACGTGCCAGATACACTCGATCTTCTTTAGAGGCAGCATAGCCCAGCTGACCGTAAGTGTGTGTAAATTTTGCAAATGAAGGGTTAGTAAGCAAGGGGCAGTGACCAAATATTTCATGAAAAATATCAGGTTCTTCAATATATTTAAATTCATCCTTGCGGCGAATAAAGGTTGCAACCGGAAACTCTTTATTTGCCAATAATTTGAAAAAACGATCAAAGGATATAAGTGCTGGAACACCGGTAACTTTCCAGCCTGTAGTTTTTTGTAAGATTTTGTTTATTTCATCCAGTTGTGGAATTTTGTCTTCACAAAGATTAAGTGTTGCAAGTCCGTGCATAAATTCATTGCATGCACGTCCTGGCAGGATATCCATCTGTTGTTTTACCAGCGCTGCCCAGATGGTGTTTTCTTCCTGATTATATTTAATAAAACCATTAGTATCCGGCTTTTTGGCAACGTAAGAAGTATATTTATTCATCATCAATACCAAATTTAGACTGCCATTAAAAACAAGATGGTTTTATGCAGCTTTAACGACATTTTTTAATGAATAGTACGCTACCACATAAAACCTTTAAGTAGTTAATGACCTCATTATGAATAGTTTCAGATTAGTTAACGGAGAACTTCTTGTAAAGGCAGTAAATAACTATAATAATTCATTTGAAATAATATTCCTGTGTCAACCTGATAATAGGTATTTCAGGTTAACGTTAGTAGATGAATAATATTACTCTGCTACCTGTAGTACACCTCGTCTTATCTGATCTCTTTCCATGCTTTCAAAAAGTGCAGTAAAGTTCCCTTCACCAAAGCCATCATCTCCTTTTCGCTGAATAATTTCAAAGAAGATGGGACCGATAACCGTTTCTGTAAAAATCTGTAAAAGCAAATGTTTATTATCGCTACCATCCATTAAAATACCATTGCTTTGCATTCGCTTTATATTTTCCTTATGTCCCGGAAGACGTTCTTCCAGCATGTCATAATAGGTTTCAGGAGGGGCTGTCATAAAAGGAAGGTTGTTTTTTTTCAGAGTTTCTACGGTAGTGTAAATATCATCGGTTGCCAGTGCAATGTGTTGAATACCTTCGCCATTATACTGTTTCAAGTATTCTGCAATCTGACCGTTATCATCAGAGGATTCATTAATAGGAATACGTGCTTTACCACATGGAGCTGTCATCGCTCTGGAGAACAGACCTGTATATTCACCTGATATATCAAAGTATCGGATTTCTCTGAAATTAAATAGGCGCTCATAAAATTTAGCCCAAAAATTAAGTCGTCCCCGATGAACGTTATGCGTAATATGATCAATACTTTTAAGTATAGGTTGGTTTGACATTTTAGTATTAGTATTAGTTAATGGTTCAAAATTTTCGTATGCAAAACCATTTGCACCATAAGTATCAATAAGATATAAACGACTTTTGCCTATCCCTTCTATGGCAGGATAAGGAAGACCGGCTTTTTCAGGGTTTTGTATTATGGTGGCTCCCTGTTTGTATAAATGATCCATTGTCTGTTCAGTATTTTTAACTCTTAATCCGAAAGAACAGGCACAGGGACCATGCAAGGATTCAAATTGTCGGGCAAATTCTCCTTTTCTTTCATTTAAAAGAAAATTAATATCACCTTGCTGAAAACGAATGATACCACGCTGAGGATCTCTTGAGGTTGCGGTAAAACCCAATTGCAGAAACAGTTTTTTCAACGCATCAGTGTCATGTGATGCAAACTCCAAAAATTCAAATCCATCGGTACCGGCAGGGTTAGCCCATTTATCTGTTTCTGTTTTAATTTCATTTTCTGTTATCATAGTAAGTCCTGTATTTTACAACTCAAAAATACTTAATATTTAAAGTGACATTTTTTAAGGTTGTTTTATTGCCACCAAAAAAATCGCTTATCTTTGTTCTCTGGCATTAATGAAGCCTGTTAAGATAATTTTTCATCACTCAATTTAGCGTTGCTTTGTATTTAAGCAATAAATATTGAAACTTTTTTTCTGAAAAACCATATGTTATAAAAAATGAGATGAGTATTTTTATCTGGAAAATATGTGATTGATCAATTTAAAATTTAAAGAATACTTTTAATGTTTGACACATGACGTTTTATTGAAATGTAACAAATAACAAAAGAGTTAAGCTGAAAATATGCTTTAACTAATAAGCAATTAAGTAAACAATTAAGCAATATTTGCTTTTGATATATGCAAAAATAGCATTATAATCCTTCAGTGTCAAAAAAATGGGTTTTTAACCGTGTGAAAGGATAGTTGGGATCAGGTTGTATAAAGCAGTTAACTGACTCAATATGTTGTAAAAATTGAGCAAGCGTGGCTTTTAGAAACCATCTGAAAATTCCCAAGAGTGAGAAAATATGAGATAATAAGCCTTTTTAAGGACTATACCTATCTGACTTGAAAA
>JAPORK010000051.1 GCA_026710285.1 Endozoicomonadaceae bacterium
GCAAGCAACCTGCCAGGATAAAAATCAGAGCCTGAAAAATGTGACTAAGAGACAGGTCTCTTAGTCGGGATGATTTAAATCTCCTTTCAGTCCAACGGGTTTGCCTGTGTTTTTTCAATATTATTTATCTGTTAAAAGCAAGGAGTTTTATTTAATCAAAAATACTGCACCAGGTTTATCATAAAGTTGCAGGTTTTGTGCTGAACTCAAATACTTTATACTCTTCTTTGACAAACAGATTAATTAGCAGCATATTATTTGCTCTACATAAAAATCCAGGATCTGAAAATATGACATCAGTTGCTATTATTGCTGCAATGGAAGAAGAGATAACACCGTTAAAGGGATTACTTAAAGATTTGGAAATAACAGTAATTGCCGGTTTTAAATATTATACTGGCTATTTCTCTGATAAAAAAATTATACTGCTCAGATCCGGAATAGGTAAAGTAAATTCTACAATAAGCACTACCTTATTGCTTGAAAAGTTTAAACCTGACTATGTTCTTAATACCGGATCTGCTGGCGCTGTTGATCTTTCGTTAAAAATTGGAGATCTTGTAATCAGCAACAAGGTTTGTCATCATGACGTTGATATTACTTCTTTTGGTTATGAAAAAGGACAAATTCCAGGCTTACCTACTTTTTTTCTACCCGGCAATTCTCTGGTTAAACTGGCAAAAGAGCAGCTGGCGATTTTAGCCGATACTTCTTACCACTTTGGTCTTATTGTTTCTGGTGACAGATTTGTTTGTACAAGAGATGATGTAAAAAAATTAAAACAAATATTTCCGGCTGTTATGGCCTGTGAAATGGAAGCCGCTTCTGTTGCTCAGGTTTGCCATATCTTTAATATTCCCTTTCTGATTATTCGTGCAATTTCGGATATTCCAGGAGAAAATAATGCCATCGATTTTAAAATATTTTTGCAGCAGGCAGTAAAAAATTATACTGATTTTTTACCAAAAATACTTTATAAAATATAGGTTGCTTGTAATAGACTCTTATTTTGCTATGATATACCACATCTGTGTTAGCAATACCGAAGTGTAGTTGTTGATTGTAGTTGCATTTGAAAGGCATGCTATCAGTATTCAAGGGATAAAATTATAATTTTTCACAACGATGGGAAAATAAACGATCATGCCTGCTTTTTTAATAATCTTTATTTTTCTCAATTAAATACAGAACTGAAGATACTGAAGGTAAGATAGCAAATAAACGGACACAGGTTTTGTTTATATAACTGTGTTGACTTTTTTATTAACTATTACAACAAGAGATATTTACCATGCACCAGGATAACTTAAAGAGTAGTGGTCTGCGAGGTATGACGGCAGGAAAAACAGCACTATCCACAGTGGGTAAGGATGGTGTTGGTTTAACTTACAGGGGATATTCTATTGAAGATCTGTCTATGTATGCGGGATTTGAAGAAACTGTATGGTTACTTTTTTATGGTAAACTTCCTTCGCAGCAAGAGCTGACCACTTATAAAGAAAAATTAAAAAAACTACGTGATATCCCTGAACCCGTAAAATTTTGTCTTGAAAAAATACCTGCAACAACACATCCGATGGATGTTATGCGTTCAGCCTGCTCTTTGCTGGGTGATATTGAACCAGAAGGAAGCTTTGAACACCAATACAATAGCGCTGAAAGAATATTAGCTTCGCTGCCGTCAATGCTTTTATACTGGTATCAGTTCAGCCATCACGGTATCCGTATTGATCCGCTTACTGACGAAGAAACGCTTGCCGGACATTTTTTGCATTTGTTGCATAATAAAACCCCAACAGCAGATCATCGCCGTTGCCTTGATGTTTCATTGATTCTTTATGCTGAGCATGAATTTAATGCATCAACTTTCACTGCCCGTGTCTGTGCAGCCACATTATCTGACATACATTCCTGTGTTACAGGAGCTATTGGTACGCTTAAAGGTCCCTTACACGGTGGTGCCAATGAGGCAGCAATGGAGATGATTGAACGTTATCAAACACCGGCTGAAGCAAAAAATGGGTTGTTAGCCATGCTTGAGAAAAAAGAAAAAATAATGGGATTTGGTCATGCTATCTATCGTGATAAAGATCCAAGAAACAATATTATTAAAGAGTGGTCAGCTAAACTGGCGCAAAGTTGTGGAGATAAACGCTATTACCCTGTTTCAGAAATAATTGAAAAAACGATGTGGGAAGAAAAAAAGCTCTGTGCAAATGCTGATTTTTATCATGCCTCTGCTTATCATTTTATGAACATTCCTACAAAATTATTTACACCACTATTTGTCTGTGCACGCAGTAGCGGCTGGATGTCACATGTTATGGAGCAACGTGCTGATAACCGATTAATTCGTCCTTCTGCTGAATATATCGGACCCGAACTACAAAAATGGCAACCCATTGAGAGCAGATAAAAATCATCTGTTCTATGTAGTGATTGCAAAAATTATCTGCAGTACATGTAACAATACTGTATTTTTTCTGTTAACTACTGTGCCCGGTTTTTTTAGAAAACCATGAAATACTTAAGCAAACATGAGTGTGGATACGTCTTCACAGAAAACAGGTAATAAAATGAGTGCTAATACTAATAAAAACAGTTGTCCTGAATATGATGAAGTGTTACAGAATATTGCAGACTATACACTTAAATTTAATGATTTTTCTGATGAAGCACTGGATACCGCTTTTGTCTGTTTAATGGATACATTAGGGTGTGGATTTCGTGCGCTTAAATTTCCCGCATGCACACAACACCTTGGAACAGTATGGGGTGGCAGAGAAACACCTGACGGAGCACGTGTTCCGGGTACGGAATTTTGTCTTGACCCTGCAAAAGCGGCCTGGGATATTGGTTGTATTATACGATGGCTCGACTTTAACGATACCTGGCTTGCTGCTGAATGGGGACATCCGTCTGATAACCTGGGTGCAATCCTTGCTGTTACTGATTATCTGTCACGTAATAATTTACAGCCCGGAAAAAAACCTTTAGTGGTACAGGATCTGCTTCAGGCAATGATTAAGGCACATGAAATACAGGGCTGTCTTGCACTGGAGAACAGTTTTAACCAGGTAGGTTTAGACCATGTGGTGTTAGTTAAAATAGCTTCGGTTGCTGTTGTTGCTCTTTTAGCAGGTGCTTCTCGTGAAATCATGTTATCTGCATTATCACATGCTTTTGCCGATGGTCAGTCCTTACGTACTTATCGACATGCGCCTAATACCGGCTCCAGAAAATCCTGGGCTGCCGGTGATGCAGCTTCTCGTGCAGTCAGGCTGGTTGATATTGCAATGCGTGGAGAAGCGGGTATTCATAGTGTGTTAACGGCAAAAAAATGGGGGTTTTATGATGCATCGTTTAATTCGCAGCCATTCAGATTGCAGCGTGACTATAGTGACTATGTCATGCGCAATATTTTGTTTAAAGTTGCTTTTCCTGCAGAATTTCATGCACAGACTGCTGTTGAAGCAGCGATAACATTATCTGCGCAAATGAAACAGCAATCTGAAAGCATTGAGCGTATTGAACTGACAACACACCATTCTGCCATTGAAATTATTTCTAAACAGGGCGCTTTGGTTAATCCTGCTGACCGTGACCACTGTCTTCAGTATATGGTAGCAGTAGCACTTTTATTTGGGGAGCTTAAAGCAGACCATTACAGTGACTCTTTTCATAATAATCATCCGGAAATTGATGCGCTCAGAAAAAAAATGGTGGTTAAAGAAGATAAGCGTTATTCAGAAGAATACCACCATCCTGAAAAACGTTCAATTGCCAATGCCGTACAACTCTTTTTCACCGACGGAAGCAAAACTGAAAAAATTGTAGTGGAGTATCCGTTAGGACATCGTCACAGAAGAGCAGAGGCGATTCCCCGTTTATACGAAAAATTTAACCACAGTGTGAAAGCATTATTTTTAAATGATCAGGCTGAAAAAATAACCAATCTGTTTTCTGACAGAAATGCACTTAACACAATGAGAGTGGACTCATTCATGGATTGCCTTATCCGCAGTAGATAATTATTATCTTAAGTGCTGTAATAATACAGCACTATTTCTTCAGCTTTCAGCTTATCCAAATAAATACAACAAATCCATAACAACGTTTATTGCTGTTTCTCCTGTAGAAATTATCGGACTTAATGTTGAACTATATTTTTTTACCGTACTCAGCACAGATACAGCGTAATCTGCCTGCCAGCTAATAGCTTCACCCACGGCACAATAAGAGACAAAATGTTGGCAATTGTTATTCAGCGGATGATATTCCCCAAAAAACATACCGTTATCTTGCAAGTGTTGTTTCGCACAATCGGCAATAACATCAGGTGAAAATTTAGTTTTTCCAAGTAAAGTTTTTTCCATATCTATAATATAAATTCGCTTGTCCGGGCTGTTTTTCTGAAAATCATGGAATGATGTTTTTACCACATGGGGAGCAAGAACACCTCCACCTTTATTGCCTCCATTAAATTCGACAACCTGACCATTTCCTATATAAATCCCAACATGTTCAAATATCGTATTAGGAATATAATGACTGAAAGCTCCCTTATAAAGTAATATATCACCTGGTTGCATGAGTCTTGAGTGAGCGGATGAAACAACAATTAGTCCAATGAACATAGTCGCTATTAGCAATATTTTTTTCATAAATTAACTACCTTTCTATAATAAAATTTATTATTGTCATGGTCGTTGGTTTTGTTTTTTTAAATTAAGTTCCCTTTACACTAAATTATTTCTTGACTATGACTATTCTATCGCTTTGGTAAAAGCCATATAACAACAAGCTAACCAAATGATAAATAGAGTTATTTTTCATCTATTCCCGATGTTTTCAGGTAATCAATTTAATAAAAGAAAAAAACCAGTTAACAGCTTTACAAATTGCAAAAATAGTACAATTCGAAAAGGGTACAGAGCTGATTAAAAAAAGAAAATCAAAAAGAACAGTAAAACATAGACTCATTGCAGTCTGGTTTGGAAAAAGCTCACAGCTTTAAATATTTTTGTAACGCTTCAGTCTGGCATGTTTACATATCAGACTGAAGAGTTATCAGCGGGTTAACTATTTTCTGCAAGGTATAACCAGGTATCAACCACGGTATCTGGATTAAGCGAAATAGTTTCAATGCCTTGCTCTAACAGCCATTTAGCAAAATCAGGATGGTCTGAAGGTCCTTGACCGCAGATGCCAATATATTTACCCTGTTTGCGACAAGCTTTAATCGCCATTGCCAGCATTGCTTTTACTGCCGGATCTCTTTCATCAAATATATCAGCGACAATACTTGAATCACGATCAAGTCCGAGTGTGAGTTGCGTCATATCATTAGAACCAATAGAAAATCCGTCAAAATATTCAAGATACTGATCTGCAAGTATCGCATTTGTAGGCAGTTCACACATCATCATAATACGCAAACCATCTTTACCACTATACAGATCATAGGCTTTTAGTGATTCGAGCACCTGTTTGCCTTCTTCTACAGTACGCACAAAAGGGATCATTAAATCAATATTTTTGAGACCTAAGTGCTCCCGTGCTCTTTTAAGTGCCTGGCATTCCAGCGCAAAACAAGCTTTAAATTCATCGGCGATATAGCGTGAAGCACCTCTGAAACCCAGCATGGGATTTTCTTCATCCGGTTCATAAGCCTCACCACCGACTAAATTGGCATATTCATTTGATTTAAAATCTGACAGACGCACAATCACCCGTTCAGGTGCAAAAGCAGCAGCAATAATCGCTATCCCTTCCACCAGTCTTCTGACGTAAAATTCAACCGGATCATCAAATCCCGCCATTTTCTTTAAAATTGCTTTTTTTAATTGCTGATCTTCAATGTTATCAAAGTCAAGCAGTGCATTAGGATGAACACCAATCATCTGGCTGATAATGAATTCAATACGAGCCAGCCCTACACCACTATTGGGTAAATGAGAAAAATCAAAAGCACGATCAGGGTTTCCCACATTCATCATAATTTTAAAAGGGATTGTTGGCATAACATCAATGGAGTGACGTTTTACATCAAAAGGAAGTTTTCCGTTATAGACAAAACCGGTATCACCCTGTGCGCAGGAAACGGTTACTTCAATACCATCCTGAATACTTTCAGTGGCATTGCCACATCCTACTACAGCAGGAATTCCTAGTTCTCTGGCAATGATAGCGGCATGACAGGTTCGACCTCCCCGA
>JAPORK010000180.1 GCA_026710285.1 Endozoicomonadaceae bacterium
TACGCAGATGTTTTTATAATTTTATAACCCATTGACTGGTAAATACTCAATGCAGATTCCAGTTCGTGCTGATTTTTTTCTGTGAGCAAATCCGTTTTATTAAGCAGAATAATCGGCTCGATATTGGCTAATTCTGCAATAACCAAATAACGATCAAGCAACAGATGACTGAACTGGGGAACCGGAGCCACAACGATGATAATATAATTAATATTGGCAGCAACAGAACGTAGCTGACCCTGTGCGTCGGATCGACATAACTCATTACGTCTTGGACATCGGGCTACCACAACGCCGGTATCATTATTATCTTTATGCCAGATGACATAATCTCCGGCAACTAGAGAAGGCAAATTTGTGCGTAAATGACAACGATAGCGCTGCCTGGTTTCATTAACTGATTCAACATCAATGCGGCGACCATAATGTACAACCACAAGCCCTTTTTGATCAGTACTGTATTTTTCTATGGTTAACTGCGATGATTTATCACTATTTTTTCTCTTTTGCTGCAGATGTTTTGTACGTTTTTCCTGTATTTTTTTAATACGCTGATTCTGTTTAAGCGTCAGATAACGTTTACCCATGGCAAAAATTCTGTTGCTCGCTGGCAGACATATAGTGATAGCAACTCACCCGTTTAATCAGGAATAAAAGGGTGGTATGCTTTAATAATTGTTCATACTGCAGAGAAAAATACATACAGTTGGTCCTGCAAAATCATAACCAGATTAAGGTAAATTTAAAATTAATCCGGGCGTGCGTTACTAATAAAAGACACGCCCCTGAAGTTTGACTATATACTTTACCAAGATACTAACGATTCACTTTAATTTGTCAAGCGGTAATTCCTGCCATAAACATCTCTTCAGAAAAATCTGCAACCGCATCCTCCTCAGCCAGCAGACTCTCCATCAGTCCTTTGATTCGTGGTAGTAACCTCATATGATAAAAACAGGCTGTTTTTAATTTTGCCTCATAAAAAGAATGATCATCTGTTGTATTACGGGTTAAGACAGAGCGGGCAACTGCGGCCATTTTCAACCACATATAAGCATAAGCCACATACCCAAAAAGATGGAGATATTCGCAGGCTGAAGCATTAATAACCATCAGGCGTTTTTTTTCTGGTAATGCGATAAAATGCTGTGTAACCGTATCCATATCTGTCAGTGCACTTTGTAGCTTGTGTACCAAAGGTTGTAATATTTCATCCTGACATTCAGACAAAAAGGTGCTTATTTCAGCCGTAAAACGTTTATATTCCTCTCCATTGTCAGCACATATTCTGCGCATCAGCAAGTCCAGAGACTGAATACCATTGGTACCTTCATAAATTTGTGCAATACGTGCATCTCTGACATATTGTTCTTGTCCCCACTCACAAATATAACCATGTCCGCCAAGTACTTGTTGCCCCAATACACAGGTTTCAAAACCGATATCAGTAATAAATGCCTTAACAACCGGTGTAAGCAGAGATAACCGATTTAAAGCACTACGTTTTGCATCGGATGTTTTCGCATAACAGGCTTTGTCAAACCATGATGCTGCATAGCACGCAAATGCTCTACCCCCTTCATTGAAAGATTTCATTGTCATCAACATACGACGAACATCACCATGATGAATAATGGTCGTTCTTGTTTTGCCGGAATGACTGTGCAAATCTTTACCCTGAATCCGTTCTTTTGCATATAAGAGTGCGGTTTGATATGAAATATCACCCAACCCCAGCCCCTGCATGGCAATGGATAAACGTTCATAATTCATCATAGAAAACATAACCGCTAATCCCTGATGGGGTTTACCAATCAAATAACCTTCAGCCTCTTCAAATCGCATAACACAGGTAGAGGCTGCCCTGATACCCATTTTATGCTCAACACCGATACACTCAACACGGTTTTTTTCTCCACACTCCTGATCTTTATTGATTAAAAATTTAGGTACCAGAAACAGTGAAATTCCTTTTACATCCTCAGGCGCATCGGGCAGTCTGGCTAATACTAAATGAATGATATTTTCACTCAAATCATGCTCTCCGCCAGAAATAAAAATCTTTTCACCCGATATTTTATAGGTTCCATCTTGTTGAGGTACGGCAGAGGTGGTTAGCAGCCCTAAATCAGAACCACAATGTGATTCTGTCAGGCACATGGTAGCAGACCAGGTACCGGCGTGTAATTTAGGTAAATAATCCGCTTTTAATGTTTCGCCGGCATGGGTGGAGATAAGATGAATAGCACCCCCGGTTAATTCAGGATATAAAGCAAAGGAGGTATTGGCTGCAAATAACATTTCTTCTACAAACATTGCCAGTGTTTTAGGCATACCCATGCCCCCATAGGTTGGATCACCGGTAAAACCTGACCAGCCATTTTTTGCCCATAATTCATAAGCTTCTTTGAAACCTGCAGGAGTACCTACTGCTCCCTGTTGGAATTTTAATCCTGTTTCATCACCAGAACGGTTAAGGGGGAAAAGTTCATTGCTGGCAAAACGCGCACATTCTTCTAAAATATCCGCTGCGGTAGCATAATCCAGCGTATCAGAAAGTGTGGTATTTTCATGCCATACCTTCTCTGTTTCAAACACTTCATTAAGAATGAAATGCATATCTTTCAGTGGTGCCTGATAATTCAGCATAATCTACTCCTTCAATTCAATTGTAATTATTAGTTTTAGTTGAGTACATTTCCTGTTTTAAAAACTCAGGTGAACATATTTTGAATTCAGGTAAAAATAAAATCCTTGTAAATCAATTTTTTAAAAAAAATGGTTAGCACAATCTTAAAGCTTATTAAATATTCGTGCAATTGTTTCAGGTTGCTCTCTGAAAAAAAGATGTCCACCATCTATTAATTGTACCTGATGTTGTGGATATTGTTGCTTTATCCACTCATTAATTGAGTGGGGTACCAGCGCATCCTGTTTTCCCAGCAAGTGAGTGACCGGACATTGCACTTTAGCTAAAACCGGGCGCAAATCATCACTTAGCATGGAGAGTAACTGTATGAGTAAAGTTGTATTAATGGACTGGGCTGTCATTAGTTGTTGCAGATCACGAAACATACTTCGTTTATCTTTTGAGCCCTGAGAACAGAGAAACATAAACTTTTTTAATGTGACGGTGATATTACTTTGCACCCCGGTAACAAAGGTATCAAACAGAGACTGGCTCATGGCTTCAGACCATGTATTACAGGCGACAAAGCAGGGATTACATCCTATCAGTAATAGATGCTTCACTCTCTGTGGATGTAATGCAGCATAGCAAGTTGCAATTAATCCTCCCAGTGACCAACCTGCCAGTACTATCTGTTTATCAGGAAGTTGCCTGTCCAGTGCACTCACCAGATCGGTCCAGGTTATTTGCCGATCCTCAAAAATACCAGACCATGAACTTATACCTGGCAGCGCCAGTGCTTGTAGTTTACATCGCTGTTGTACAGGTAAAAAAACAGCTTGTGGCATCGCCCAACCAGACAGGACAAAAGCAGAGAGGGTCATAACACCTCCTCCTGTATTACATGGTGATGCGCATAAATAAGTGCTTCGATCAACCGGTCAACCTGAGCTTCTGTATGTGCTGCACTCAGCGTAATGCGTAATCTGCACGCATTGGTCGGTACAGAAGGTGGACGAATTGCACTGACCAGTATGCCCTGTGATTTTAACGCTTGATGCATAGCCATTGCGGCTTCTGGCTTATCGGTTAAAAGCGGTTGTATTGCGGTAAGTGAAGGCATTAATGATAAACCCGATGCTTTGGCAGCTTTACGAAAGCGAGTTATCAGTGCGGTTAATTTTTCTCTTCTCCAGGATTGCTGTGCAACCAGCTTAAGACTGGTGAGTGTAGCAGCAGCGACGGCAGGTGGCAGTGCTGTGGTAAACATATACGTTCGTGCAAACTGAATCAGCGTCTCTGTCAATGCTTTACTACCGGCTACAAAAGCGCCCATGGTCCCCAGTGCTTTTCCCAGCGTCCCCATTAAAACGGGTACATCTTCTGCTGACAGCTGACAGGCTTCAGTAGAACCTGCACCGGTTTCACCTAAGACACCCAAACCATGTGCATCATCAACCATCAGCCAGGCATGGTTCTGTTTTGCCAGTTGAACCAGCTCTGTTAGAGGAGCACAGTTACCATCCATACTGAATACACCATCGGTAACAATCATTTTACGTCGGGCTGTTGTTTCTAATAGTCGCTCTTGTAGGTTATTGACATTGCAGTGAAGATAACGGTGAAAACGGGCACCACTTAAACGACCGGCATCCAGAAGAGAAGCATGGTTTAAGCGGTCTTCAAAAATGGCGTCTTTTTTTCCCAGTAATGCAGTAATTACACCCATATTAGCCATATAACCGCTGGAAAAGAGTACAGCACTGGGACGCCCGGTAAATTCAGCTAATCTTTCTTCTAATTCATGATGAAGGCGGTGATGTCCAACAACAAGGTGAGAAGCACCACCACCCACGCCATAAAGATTAGCCGCCTGCTGAAAAGTAGCAATAACTTCCGGATGACTGGCCAGCCCAAGATAGTCGTTGCTACAAAAATTCAGGTAGTGTTTGCCATCTACCTGAATAACCGGTCCCTGGTGAGATTCCAGTATATGCCTGTGGCGGTAAAGATGTTTTTTATCCCACTCATCAAGAGTAGACGTTAAGTTAAAGGCATTCATGCCTCTTGTTCTGCAACCATATTTTCTGTGGAACAGGTAGCGGCTGCATCCGTAAACAGATGCTGATGCTGTTGTTGAATTTTTTCCTGTAATTCAGCTTCTGTCTGTATATCACTTTTGCTGGTTTCCATCATCTCCGGATAAATACCTAATCGCTTAAATAACTGAATATCATGATGTTCATCAGGATTTGATGTTGTCAGCAAGGTGTCTCCGTAGAACAATGAATTAGCACCAGCCATAAAAATAAGTGCTTGTGCCTGGTCGTTCATTTGTGTTCTGCCAGCAGCCAGACGAACATAAGACTTTGGCATCATAATTCGTGCCACTGCAACGCAGCGTATAAACTCGAAAAGATCAAGATCTTCTGCATTTTCAAGTGGCGTACCAGCTATACGCACTAACATATTAATGGGGACACTTTCTGGATGCTCGGGTAAATTCGCCAGCTGTGTCAGCAAACCTACTCTGTCACGACGTGACTCTCCCAGCCCCAGAATACCACCGGCGCAGACATTAATGCCGGCATCACGCACGTGAGACAGTGTTTGCAATCGCTCCGCATAGGTACGGGTAGTAATAATACTGTTGTAAAATTCAGGTGAAGTATCAAGGTTATGGTTATAAAAATCCAGACCTGCTTCTTTTAAAGCCAGACTCTGTTCCTCGTTAAGCGTGCCTAATGTGACACAGGTTTCCAGCCCCAGCGCTTTAATTTGTCTGACCATTTCCAGCACCAGTGGAAAATCTTTTTTAGGAGGATGCTTCCAGGCAGCGGCCATACAAAACCGGGTAGCGCCACTGGCTTTAGCCTGTTTTGCCTTTTCAACAACCTTCTGTACCTGCATTAACTTTTCTTTTTTCAGGTTGGTATTGTAATGACCACTTTGCGAACAATATTTACAATCTTCCGGACAGGCGCCAGTTTTAATAGACAATAATACACTGATTTGGATTCGGTTAGGATCAAAATGAGCACGATGGACCTGTTGTGCCTGAAATAACAGATCATTAAATGGCAAAGCAAACAGTGCTTCTGTTTGTTCAACGGTCCAGTTGTTACGGATTTGTTTATCTAAATTTGACATCGCTACCTTAAGACTTACTGTGGTCCTGCCCTGCTATTAATATTAACTGCTGTAAATAAAAGTAATAAAAAAGCATATTATTTTCATATTCTGTGAAAACACTATATCAGATAATAACTCATTTTATGAATAATTATATGGGTTAATTTTATCGTCACGATTCAGATTGTTAGTAAAAACACCCAAAAGCACAAAAAAACAACTGACCAATGATAGCAGAGGTATTGAGATGCTGATTAACGTAGTGTAAGTCTGAGATTGACATCCTCCCCTTCCTAAAGGCTGTCTCTTAGTCACATTTTTTAGATGCTGACTTTTATCCTTACAGGTTGTCTGCTACTGAATATCCAGCCTTTTTGGCATAAACCCGTGGGCTGAGCCTGTCGAAGCCCAGAGGTCAAAAGC
>JAPORK010000041.1 GCA_026710285.1 Endozoicomonadaceae bacterium
GCTGGTAATACACACCCCATTATCACTTCATCAATATCAGCAGTGTTAACACCTGAACGCTCTACTGTAGCACGCATTGCTGTAGCGCCCAGTGTTACAGCAGAAGTGTGATTAAATACACCCTGAAAACATCCCATTGGAGTGCGAGCACCTGCAACAATAACAACTTCGGTATTCATATTTTAAACCTTATTTATATTGGTATAATAGATTTTATCAGCTAAAAAAACACAATTTTACATAAGTTTGTATGGTTTATTTAAAAAACAGTTTAATCAAAATATTCAACCCCTCAATGTACAATTAGAAATTGTAAGATAGTCATAAAAACGGGTATTATAAACAATACGAAAGCCAGTATTTAAATATATACATCTTTGCAGATGTTTACAAAAAGGTCTTTAGCTTTTTACCCTGTTTTGCTTGGGATCTGCTGATGTTTTGTTATATTGGAAAATTAAATATTTTTTTTGTCGTGTAAAAAATTTTGTCACTTAAATAAAGTTGTCGTAAACTAGTTAACTGCTTCAGAGAATTTTATAAAATGTTAATATCAAATTATTTTATCTGACAGCAACAGGAAGAATTTATTATAAGTAATTGTATAAAAAGAAATTTATTTTTAAAAAAACAAAAAAATTATCTATCAACATATAGCTTTATTATAGTGATTAAACTTTTAAAAATTATATTTATGATAGCTCTGTTAAAAAAAGTGCACTACAGTGTTGACCGTGCACGTAACTCGATTGTTTAAGGTCGCTGATGAAAATATTGATAATCGGCAGAACAGGACAAATAGGAGCAGAACTATGCCAGTTGCTAGCCAGAAATCATATCCCCTACATGGCCCCTACACGCGAAGAATTAGATATTACCAGACCTGAGCAAATAGAAAAAATATTAACAGAGTATCGCCCTCAGTTTGTCGTAAATACCGCCGGATATCGTTCACCCAACGGCGCAGAGATTGAACGTTTACTCTGCTTTAAAGTAAACAGAGATGCTGTCGCTCATTTAGCTAAAGCATGCGATCAACACAATGCTACACTTTTGCATATTTCATCATGGCGGGTTTTCCCCGGAAATAGCAGAAAATCCTCTTATACTGAAAAAGATACACCTATGCCGGCAGATGTATTAGGGAGCAGCTTTTGGCAGGGAGAGCAAAAAGTTTGTGAGTTTTGCCCTAAACACATTATTTTGCGTCTCTCATGGGTTTTGAGTTACAGAAGCCGCAACCGTTTTAGTCTTTATGTTTACTGTATGCGCAACAAAACAATACTTCCCGCTTATAAAGAACGTTTTGGTAACCCCACAACAGCTTTAGATGTTGCACGTGCTATTTTGGCTATTTTCCGACAACTCGCCTGTGGTGCCAAAGTGTGGGGAACCTATCATTATAGCGCCGAGGGAATTGTTAGTGAAACATTTCTGGCAGAGACGATCCGTGCTGAAGCTTGTAAAGTGCAGCCAGAACAGGAATGGGTTGCTATTTATCCTGATGATAATGCGGTGAATATTAAACCTAAGCGATATGCCTGCCTGGACAGTTCATTATTAAGAGATACTTTTGGTATACATCCACCCGGGTGGCGTGAAAGTATTGCATATTTAGTGCGTACAAATATCAATAATATTTCAGATATTAGAGGGCGTTGACCATTAAGTTTTCATTGTTTGAAAAATCCTTTATAATCATATTCTTGAAGATAAAGATATAATATATTCCGATAATAATACCCTAAATGGCATTGCGTGATAATCAGTAAGAACTATCTTATAATGCTACATATTGCAGCTTTAATGATATGGCTGGCTTAATTGTCAACGCCCTCTAATGTTTTAAAATAATCATATTCTGACATGTCTTCATTTCTGTCACGCAGACACACTTAATTGAATACTACCCATAAAACCGTGGGCTGATCCTGTCGAAGCACAGAGACCAAAAGCAGTCAGGCTTTGACAGGGTCAGCCCACGGTGCATTTAGTAAAATTTGATATATTCAGCAGAAAATAAACCTGTGAATAAAAATCTGAGCTTAAAAAAATGTGACTAAGAGACAGACCCTGAAGGGCGAGGCTTTACGGCGTACCTGGTAAAATCTGGTATATTCAGCAGGAGATAAATCTGTCAGGGTAAAAATTGGAGCTCAAAAAAATTTAACTAAGAGATAGTTGAAAGACGGAGGTTTTATGGTGTGCCTGATAAATATTCAGTTGTGCTGGTCAGCAAACTACCTAATCTGACCAGCACAATAAAATTGCTCAACACAGAAAAAAGGAGAACATTTGGTCTAAAATTTTCTGTTCATCACAATTTTTATAAAGTATGGTTTTGGGTTGGATGATGTTACATCATGCCGCCCATGCCACCCATACCACCGCCCATAGCAGCAGCACTCATATCAGGCTTTGCAGGCTTCTCTTCAGGAATTTCAGCAACCATTGCTTCTGTTGTAATCATCAGACCCGCAATGGAACCGGCTGCCTGTAAAGCAGAACGGGTTACTTTTGTAGGATCCAAAATACCCATTTCCATTAGATCGCCATATTCACCTGTAGCAGCGTTATATCCGAAATTACCTTCACCAGCGCGGATTTTGTCGATAATCACTGCTGCTTCTTCACCAGCATTAGTAATAATTTGTCGGGCTGCGGCTTCAAGTGAACGCAGTACTACCTGAATACCTGCTGTTTGATCAGCATTTTCACCTTCAATGTCGACAGCCTGTAATGCACGAATCAGTGCAACACCACCACCAACAACAACACCTTCTTCAATAGCTGCACGAGTAGCATGCAGTGCATCTTCAACACGTGCTTTTTTCTCTTTCATTTCAACTTCTGTTGCCGCACCGACTCTGATAACAGCGACACCACCAGTTAACTTAGCAACACGCTCTTGTAACTTTTCACGATCATAATCAGAAGTAGATTTTTCAATTTCTGCACGAATTTGTTTAACACGTCCGCTTATAGCTTCAGCATCACCCAGACCATCAACAATTGTTGTGTCATCTTTAGTCATAACAATACGCTTAGCCTGACCTAACTGCTCAAGTGTAGTATTTTCCAGGTTCAGACCTACTTCTTCAGAAATTACAGTACCGCCAGTTAAAACAGCAATATCCTGTAACATAGCTTTACGACGATCTCCAAATCCTGGCGCTTTAACTGCAGCAACTTTAACAATTCCACGCATATTGTTAAGAACCAGTGTTGTTTGTGCGTCGCCATCAACATCTTCTGCAATAATAACTAAAGGCTTGCCTGCTTTTGCAACATTTTCCAGAATAGGCAGCAGATCACGAACGCTGGATATTTTTTTGTCACACAGCAGCAGATATGCATTTTCCAGTTCAACAGACATGTTTTCCTGATTGTTGATGAAGTAAGGTGACAGATAACCGCGATCAAACTGCATTCCTGCAACAGTTTCAAGTTCATTTTCACGACCACGACCTTCTTCTACAGTAATTACATTACCTTCAGAAGTAATAACATCACCCTGACTTGCCTGCTTTGATGCATCAGCGATAAGCTGACCAACTTCTTTATCAGAGTTAGCTGAAATTGTAGCTACCTGAGAAATTGATTTACTATCGTTGCAGGGAATAGATTTTTTTTGTAGCTCAATAACAAGCGCATCAACTGCTTTATCGATTCCACGCTTTAAATCCATTGGGTTTCTGCCAGAAACGACATTTTTCAAACCTTCATTTACAATGGCTTGTGCTAAAACTGTTGCTGTTGTAGTACCATCACCTGCTGCATCATTAGCCTGGGAAGCAACTTCTTTTACCAGTTGAGCACCCATATTTTCATATTTGTCCTGCAACTCAATCTCTTTTGCTACAGAAACGCCATCCTTAGTTATTGATGGTGCGCCAAAAGACTTTTCTAGCAGTACATTACGACCCTTAGGACCTAAGGTAACTCTTACTGCATTTGCAAGAATATTTACACCATTTAGCATTTTTTCACGAGATTCGTGATCAAATAAAACTCTCTTTGCTGCCATTTTTCTGTTCCTAAAACTATTTATTCAATATCATCATTAAGTAGAAACCTGAAAACTCAGGTGTCTGATTTTATTCAGATTCAACAACTGCCAGAATATCTGATTCAGACATTAGTACGTGTTCTACGCCATCAATTTTGATTTTATTAGCTTCGCCGTGATATCCGCCAAACAAAACTTTATCACCGATATTCAGAGAAACTGTATCTGTTTCTCCATTTTCCAGCCGTGTACCGGGTCCTACAGCCACAACTTCACCACGGTTTGTTTCTTCTCCTGAGCCCGGAAGAACAATTCCACCGCTGGATACAGTTTCTTTAGGTTGACGGCGGATAAGAACTCTTTTACCCAGTGGACGTAATTTCATTTACAAATCTCCAACTTGATTTATTAATAAATATTGCTGAATATGAGTCAGCAAAACAAAAATTTTATACATATTGCTATAAATTTCTTCAAAATAGCATATGAAAACTTGAAGACCGATGCCTGAAGCATAATAAATTTTTATGTTTAGCAAGCAGTTTCACTGTTTGAAACAAGATGGGGGTCATTTTTATTCATTTCAACCCCTACCCCTACTTTTTTTACTATTTTTTTTATTGACAAGTTTCTTATATCCAACATATGATCCCCCGCTGAAGTTCAGATATAGCAGATTTTACCGTTGTACAACAATTACAGCGATTACCAAGAAAGTAAATCCGATATCAGGTCAAAAAAGTACATATTCCCTGTAAGTTTAAAATTCATGAACTTGTACATTGACAGTTGTTTTTTGTTATCATCAATGAATCGCAGTAGTTCAAAATTCAACAATAAAACCCTGCGTATTTTACATAGATTTAAATTAAGGTACTTTTTATTATGCCAAGTGATATTACCGGGAAAGCCGTCACTAATTTCCAAACTAATCAGTCTGCATCAGAGACAACACCGCTGTTAGTCAAAAATATAAGATTATCCACTGAAGATGTCCGGGCATCCCGGAATGTCCTTGATAGCTTGCGAATTTTTAAAAATACAACCCCAAACATGTTGAAAGCTCAGACAAAAACTACTTGTGACAGAAAAGAAGGTATCGTAAATTCTGCCTTCTGTGCAGACCATGCAGCAAATCTTAAGGAAGCAGCAACTGTTAAGGAGAGCACTCTGCAAACCGGAGAGAAGACAAATGGTCAGTCTGAGTGCTGCACTGCTCCTTTGATAGAGCAAGACCGTGCTCTTTTCGAAGCAGTGAAATCTTGGAAGCTTCTGTCTCTTGAGCAACTTAAGAAAATAGAAAAAATGGATATGTTAACAGAAGTCCTGTGTATTGATCATACCATGGAAATATTGGATGGATCCGGAGAGCACCTGTCTGCTGAACGTATGAAAGATATGGATAGTCTGCTCAAAATAATAAAAACTGTGCTGTCACCGGAATGCACTGAATTATTCAAAAACACAGAAGAAACGCAAGATGTAATTACTGTTTTAAAAAGAGATCTCAATCAGATTAAGAAACACCTGAAAGACTATACAGATCATATTAAAGTCTTGATATCAGAGAATGACGACATATATTTTGGACAGTTGAACGAAAATGAAAAAGAGGATGGTTTTGGTATCCGCTTTCTGAAAAATGGTGATATCGAGATGGGAATGTTTTCAAATGGAGAAAGACATGGCTGGAACAGATGTATTGAGACAGAAGGTTGTATTTTTGAAGGTTTTTTTCATGACGGATTAGAACATGGTTTAGTTAAATTGACTTTTAAAAATGGTTGTCATTCTTTTGCAAATTTTCGTAATGGCGAAAAAGAAGGTTCCGGGATAAGCACCTATAACAAAGCTTCGAAACCAAAACCTGGTAAAGTACATGTAGTACGCTATGAAGGATCGTACTCTGAAGGTCGTAAAGATGGCGAGGGCAAGATAACCTGTAGCAATGGCAACACAATGGAAATGACATTTTCTCATGGCAAGCACTCTGGTAAAGCACGAATAACTTATACAGATGGTAGTATATATCAAGGAGATATTCAGAATGGTTTATCGCATGGTAAAGGTATCCTGCTCGATAAAGAGGGTCATGAAATTTTTGAAGGAGAGTTTTATAAAGGCTTGCCAAACTGTACAGGCAGACCTAAAAACCAGTA
>JAPORK010000146.1 GCA_026710285.1 Endozoicomonadaceae bacterium
AAGTACTGCACAAAACTCTTTTTTACTGTTTTATTAATATTTTCTGCTCTCTTTGCTTATGCAGGGGGTGACGAGCTGTCGCTATTGATAAAACAGGCAACGGATACCAATGGTCAGAAACGGCTGAAAGCCTGGTTAAATAAAAATCCGGAAACTGCAAACCAACTAATAAGAGACAAAAACGGTATTGAGATAAATCCCTTGATTAGAGCTGTCTTAAGGAGCAAAAATATAAAAACTGCCCAATTGCAGTTTAGAAGTAATAGTGCAAACATTGATCAGGGTTTACCTGATAAAAAAACAACCTTAGCTATGGGTCGGTTAGCTACATCGGCAGCTGATATAACAGAAATTGTTGATTTTTTATTAGGTTCAGATGCGCGGGATGTTTATATCATTGCCGAAACACCACTTTCTTTGATAGAGCAGATGTCTAAACAGATAGCGCATTTAGCAAAGCAATCATCAATTGATGAAGCTGACCTTGCAGTGCTGGAGCAAGGCTTAGAAGTATCAGCTAAGCAACAAAGAGAGGGGAATGCACAAAAAACAGCGCTTGATCCTGTGCAAAAAACAGGTCCTGAAGATATGGAAATGCGGCAGAAACAGTTAAAACTGGATGCTAAAATGCAAAAGCTACTCATGCTGGAGCAAGAGTTAAAAGATTTAAAAGCCAAAAATGATACAGATATGACAGATGGTAATTCTCAGAGTAAACGTAAAATGACACTTTCTGAGCAGTTACAAAATGAAAGCATTCATTCCATGTCTTTAGTTAATAACACATTTTTTATACTGCAACTATTTGTTGAACATAAATCAGCTAACCAGCAAAATTATGTGGATGCTTTTAAAAAATATATTAAGATCCTATTTTTTATTCATGATGCACTTTATAATAAGCGTTCTGAGCTCTCCCCTGATCTAAAGGAATTTATAGAAAAAACTAATCTGACACAACAGCTGGTTCATGCTTATCACGCTGTTGAAGCAGAGGATACATCTACCGATGCATTAACGGTAGATGAATTTAAAAAAAGACATTATGATGATTGTGTACAAAAAAATAAATATTTAAGACAGTGTCTGAATGATATTGAGAGCTCCTCTGAGTTGGCAGACCTGCAAACACTTGCATATATTAATGTATGGATTGGTGGGGAACTTGGACAAGGAAATATGATGCTCTCACAACTAGAGAGCTTTGGCTTTACCGAGGACCAAATCAAGTGGCTACGGTTTTCGGATCAGACACCATACGATCACTTTCAGTCCATGCTACAAACCAAGCTGCTCATTTTGCTGGATACGGTTGGTATGAAGTATCCTGAACATAACGATAAGTTTATGAAGCGGGTAGAAGATAGTTATGTTCAAAAACAACAGATATTAACAGGAATCATGGCAACAGATTAAAAACCAGATGGGAATACTGAAAAATGAGCTGAATATTTCACATTTATTTATAAATACAAGATAAAGAAGTATTGAGCAATTATTTTATATCAGGCTGAACTAATCATCCTGATAACAGCTAACCATAAAGATAATAAATGAGGCTGATATGAAGTACAGTGTAAGATATTGTTTGTTTACTCTTTTGGTATGGTTCACTTGTTCTGTTTATGCAGGAGGAATCACAGATAAAGCATTGCTTGATTTAATAAAAAAATCATCCGGTATAGGCAACAAAGATCTGCTGATCCAGTATTTCAAACAAAATCCTACTTCTGTAAATAAATTAATAAAAGAAACAAAGAAAAATCAAATAACCCCTTTAATTGCTGTTGTTTTATATTCAGATAATCTTGAGTTGGTTAAATTATTGGTTAAGCTTAATGCAGATGTTAATTATGCTTTACCTGACGGGAGGACAGCTTTAAGTGTAGCGCTCAATAAGTCTTCCGGAGAAATCGCTAAATATTTATATCATAGTGGTGCTTGTGCAGTTAATATCATTTTTAACCGAATGGAAATACGCAACCAACTGTTAAAAAAAATAATCAATCAAAAAATATACAACGAAAGTCTGCTTACAGCTCTGGAACAGGATATCAAAAAAAGTATGACAGAAGCCGCAATAAATGAGTGGGATAAAGAGTTACAAGAATTGAAGCAGAATGAAGCTGGTAAAAAAGATCAGGAAGAATGCAAAGAACAAGCAGGAAGGCATAAATTTCAAATGCAGTCTGTAGACGATAACCTGAAAAAGCGTTTGCTGATCCTGGAGAAGCAATTGAACGGCTTAAATTATGAGGAACATCTCAAAGCAGAAAATGATAGCAAAACAGAGGCACTTTTTTTGCGTATTCGGCAGGAGACATTGTCGCGTTGGGAATCAATTAATAAAACCAAATTTATGTCGATGCTGTTTCCCAAAAAAAGAGATACGACAGCCGTTATCTATTGGGAAAAAGTGTCAATGCAATATTTTACTATGCTGTTCTTCATCTATGACATGCTTCATACCCTGAGTATTAAAAACAATCAACTCCAAATTAAACAACTCATAGAAAAAACAAAAATAAAAGAACATTTAGTCAAAGCTTATGCAGCAGTTGCACAAGAAGAAGAAAAAGATATAGATACATTTAAAAAGCAACGAGTAGCGGATCATTTAACATGCTCTCCAAAACTAAGAGAGTACTTGGAAAGTCATTACGAAATAATAAAAAGATCAGTGCTACCAAAAGAATTGGAGATACTCGCACATCTTTATGTGTGGCTTGGTGGACAGTTTGGAGATAGTTGTAGTATTGCATCTGTATTGCAAAAAAAGAGTATATCCAATGCAGCAGTGAATCATCTGCAGCTTTGTGGTAATGGACATTATACATCTGTATTGACACTTGATTTGATAAGTTTAATCGGTGATGTTGCAATATACTATCCTTCAGCGAAAGATGATTTTATACATTTGATAAAAGAAGTTTATATGAAAAAAACAGAGCTGCTGGACGAAGTAACGCACCCAATACCAAAACGTATAAGATAAGCTTTTAATTTCAGTGTAGAGTTTTTGGTTGAATAATGAAAACCCTTACTTTTGACCTGTCTTTTAGTCACATTTTTTAGATGCTGACTTTTATCCTGGCAGGTTGATCTTCTGCTGAGCATGCCAGCCTTTACTGGACGCACACCACAGGCTTCGACTCCGCTCAGCCTAGGGCTTCAACAAGCCCGGTCCGCAGACGGAGTAGCACTGAAATTATCCATAGGGTGATATTATCTGAATCTGCCTCTAATCCCTACACTGATCTGCCCATTCCCCCGTATAATATTAGTTTTTATTAAAGGGTTTGCATATGAAAGACAGCCTTCAGGAGGAAGGATGTCAATCTGAAAGAACAGTATAACAAGGCACATACTTTTCATGTGAGGATAGCTTCATTCTGTTCTCGCGAACAAAGCTTCTAAGTAATTCGTCTATCTGTTTCATTAAAGCAGTTTCTCCGGTGATTTGGTAAGGACCATGTTTTTTTACAGCATTGATACCCTGTTGTTTGATGTTGCCACTAACGATGCCAGACATTACACGACGAAGATTTGCTACCAACTCAGCAGGCGGTAATGCAGATAACAATTTCAGTTTTTTCATGTTTTCATGTGTTGGTTGAAAAGGAGTTTGGAAAGTCTTGTCAATATGCAGGCTCCAGTTAAAATAAAGCGCATCCTTTTTTTTGCGGCGATACTCATTAACAACATGCATTCCATTGCACATTATTTTTGCTACCTCCTTTGGGTTATCAATGATAATTTTATAGCGTGACTGAGCAGATTTTCCCATAGTGCTTACAATAAAATTATCAATTTGCTCAAAATAATTTTTTGCTGATTTAGGTCCTGTGAATACCAAAGGAAAAGGGATATCGTCATTTGTGGAGTGTAACAGTATGCCTAACAGATAGAGTATTTCTTCAACGGTACCCACGCCTCCGGGGAACACAACAAATCCGTGACCTAAACGAACAAAGGCTTCAAGACGTTTTTCGATATCGGGCATAACGATTAACTTATTTACAAGCGCATTAGGTGTTTCAGCTGCAATAATACCGGGTTCTGACAGACCAATGAGACGGCTGGATAACCTCTGTTTTGCGTGTCCAATATAAGCACCTTTCATAGGAGCTTTCATTGCTCCCTGACCGCAACCGGTGCATATATCCATTTTTCTGAGTCCTAATTCATAACCTACTGTTTTACAATAATCATATTCTTCATCTTTAATAGAGTGACCACCCCAGCAAACAACGATATTGGGTTTTTTCCTGGGAATAAAAATATTTGTATTTCTCAGAACATCAAAAATGAGATTGGTCATATTCTCATGCCTTTGTTTTAGTTCATTATTAACATAAAGAATATCTCGTAAAACAGAAAAGAGATTTTCCCGCACGCCCTGTATCAGTGCACTATCCACAAAAGCATCATCAGGTGCGTTGATGATTTCTATTTTTAAACCGCGTGGTTCCTGATGTAAATAAATATCGAAGGCAGCGTTAGCATCCATTATTTTTTCTTCATCATCAGCAGAATTACAATGTAAAACAGCCAGTGCACACTTTCTGAAAGTATGATACAGACCTGTGTTACTAACATCTTGTAATCTGGCAACTTCGGCTGAAGATAACAAGTTCATGCTACCCGTCGGAAAGATAAAAAACGATTTATTCTTTTTCACAGTTGTTGATCCGTTTTTAATGTTATAATGAGCGTCCGGTTTTATATTTTACAGATGTGAACAATAGTATTGACTTATGTTACGCACTACAAAAGACAGGACTTTTACGTTCATCAACAGCTTGTTTTGTTATAGTTAAGGAATCTTCCGAAAACTGAAATAACACTGTAGCTATGATAGTATTAAAAGAACCGACTAAGTCAGATTATTGTTTATTTGCATTAGTATATTGTACAACTAATTAATCTCATAAAAAAGTACTGCTGCGTAACATTACTTATTGAAAGATATCATTCTCCCGGATTATAAGCCTCAACCTCAGATTAAATTACTGTTTAAAATCTATATGTAAAATGTATTAAAACCACCTGACTATTTAGACTTTCGAAAGCTTAATAAGTGCTGATAGTAGTTTCAGATAAAGACCTTTATGAGATGAACGAGTAGCTTAGTGTGTTATACAAGCTAAATAATCAGAGGCTATTAGCCATATTTTTCATCCGGCTTTTATCCTGGAAAGTTTATCTTGCTGAACATGTATCAATCTGCCGGACGCACACTGTGAGCTCAACCAGCAAACGAAATTGATATCGCAATTATCAGCAGGATGATGTTATCTGAATCTGTCTGCACTTGTTTAGCTGTTTGTCCGGAGAATATTAGTTTTTATTTGCTCAACAGATTTATTGCATCTGAATTATTGCATTTGTGTGCAAGCATTAAAGCTGTGTAACCGTTGGAATCACGTATTGTTTGATCAGCACCATTGGCTATGAGTAATTTTAGAATCTTTGAATGACCATTTAGTGTTGCATGCATCAAAGATGTTCTGCCTGCTGCATCCTGAATATTTATATTAGCTTTATTGTTGAGCAGCAAGCATGCTATATCAAAATATCCTTTGCTTGTTGCCCAAATTAAAATTGGGCAAGAGGAATTATTGTCTGCGCGTACCTGCATATCAGAATTAACTTTTCCGTCAATAATCAGTCGTTTTATTCTTTTTATATCTTTTTTTTCACAAGCATTGGAACATTGAGCCTCAAAAGCTTCTGCAACATTATGCTCAAAAATTATGTTGGCTACTTTTTTAGTAAAATCGCTGATAGAATTTCCGGACTTATTTTGAACAGAATTGCTTGTAATAGTGGAATTAGAGTTATCGACACATTTGGAAAAATCAGAGACAAAAGGGGCTAGTTTACTATGCGGTAACATGTGATGTTTGCTTAAAAAAGCATTAATAGTTTTGCAAATATGATTATTCTTATCCTCATCAAAGGATTTGCTATTACGAGTTTTTCTATGATTTTTGCGGATAACCTGCTTATAAATTTCAGCAATATGTTGGGTATTTTTTCTTTCAGAACAGTTTATTAAAACGGATGCCAAAGAGTTGCGATGAGTATCAGAGAATTTGAATGTTTCA
>JAPORK010000100.1:0-31834 GCA_026710285.1 Endozoicomonadaceae bacterium
GGTTTATCTTCTATACAATCATTTTTACTGAACGCACCGTGGGCTGAGCTTGTCGAAGCCCGGCTGCTTTTGATCTCTGGACCTCGACAAGCTCAGCTCACGGTTTTATGCCAAAAAAGCTGGAAAATTTATGAATAAAAAAATAGACTCTTACAGATTACTACTGTTATACTACCACCTTTGTTGTCCTCATAGTTCAACAGGATAGAACGATGGCCTCCTAAGCCGTAAATCGAGGTTCGAGTCCTCGTGGGGACACCACATTTTAGTAATTGAAAACTACCATGAGCCTCCACCGGTTTATTGATCAGATAAAAAAACAATTTCATTGTCTTTTAAAAAACATATTGATGAACAGCCATACTAACAGCACAACATATTAATTTATAGATTTTTTTTGTTTGTATTAAAACAAAAAATCTGCAACTAAACGCCTTTGGTTTTTTGTCTGATTTGCATATAAAATAATCAACTTACATAATGCAAGATTGGACTAAGTATAAAACTGTATGTAGTTAAGCTACTGAAACTAAAAAATAAGCAGGGTTTGTGGCAAGCTCTGTTTATATAATGTATGTGAAAACACGTAGTTACATGGTTTTGCATATAAGCTAACCTTAGGTCATAAAATAACAGTAAAAACCTGGCAGAAAAATAAAAATAAATAAATCCGCACTGATCCACATTTTTTACTGAAATACTGTTTCCTTATTGATTTACTCCAGGTATTATGCTTACCGGGAGTGGATTTTATCGCAAATAAACTTGAAAAACAAACTAAATGAGGCGCAAGCTATGGATACTTCTTTCGCCTGTCATCGGGTCAGAGTTGAATCAACAATAGAAGATATTTTGGTTCTTTATGCTGCTGATTCAATGACAGCACTTGATAAAAACTTTTGTCAACATGTTGACTGGAATCAAGCAGCCATTAAGACCGCTTATGAATTAGGCAAAAACCTGGGAACGCTTTATGAAGATATTGCCTTTGATATTCCCTGCCTGGACATAGCGCTCGAACAGGGACGCAATGATCGAATTCAATCGACTCAAAAAATATTCACCGGCATAAGCTTTACTGAAAAAAATACTTCATTTCAAATGGGACGATAATCAGTATAAAGTTCTGCTTTATGACCATTTTTTGAGGGGCTTACCAGCATTTTGCTGATATATTAGCTAATTTCTTTTATACATTAAGAACCCTTAACATAAAACTAATCTGCTGTTAACAGCAATAATTCATATTCAATACCTGATAATAGATACAACAAAGTAAGCATAAATTAAAATTATGTAAGAATAGTAATTATTAATAAAAAACTAATACATAGCCATGGCATTATTGCAACAATTAAAATCTTGCTAAGCTTTTATTCGCTTTAGAGGCACTCAAAGGTTGTATGCCTTTGGATATGTGTTGTTTTGTTTAATCTGTTATACAAACCTCCTTTTATCAGGTGCAACTATTTGCAATGATAACAAATTGTTTAACTGAAAGATTTTCCGGGCGCAACCCGGGATCTATATCCAGACGGATAAGTTCATCAGCGCTTATAATGTGCCTGAGGCTTTTGCGTAATGTCTTACGCCGCTGACTGAAAGCCTGACAAACAATTTTTTCCAGCCTTGCAAGACTGACGCAATGAAAAGGAGGTTTACGATAAGGTATAAGCCGCACAATGGCAGACTCAACCTTTGGTTGTGGATGAAAAGCCTCGGGACCTACATAAAACATCATTTCGGTGGCGCAGTGATACTGTGTCATTATGCTCAGGCGCCCGTAATTTTTTTCACTTTGTTGTGCGGTGAGGCGGTCTGCAACCTCTTTTTGTAACATAAAATGCATATCTTGTATTAATGGAGTAAAGCGGAGCAAATGAAAAAGAAGTGGAGTAGAAATGTTATATGGAAGGTTGCCGACTAAACGTAGAGGTTTTTCATCTTTTTTCAATGTGCTGAAATCAAACTTAAGCGCATCCCCCTCATAAATCTTAAGCCCTGGCTTTGCAGCAAATTGCATTTTTAATTGCTGCACTAAATCACGGTCAATTTCAACAACATCTAAATGCTCTGCTGCATCCAGCAGAGGTTGGGTTAATGCACCTTGCCCGGGTCCTATTTCTATCAAATGTTCATTTTTTTTTGGACAAATAGCTTCAACAATCTGGTGAATGATCATCTGATTTTGAAGAAAATTTTGACCAAAGCGCTTGCGGGCTTTGTGTGTTCCAGAAGGCAAAGAACTCATAAAAATAACAATTTATTCCGTTATACTCAATATCAGGCATGTATTATGCCGGAGACTTTTATAAATCACAACCGGATATTATGAAAATCATGTTTTTAAGTAACCACACTGATATTTATTATCAATCGGGTTAACTGTAACAAAACAACCGAAAAAAGCCCTGCAATTAGATCATCAGTCATAATACCCCATCCACCAGCCATATGCTTATCTATATATCTGATAGGAAAAGGTTTCCAAATATCAAAAATTCTAAACAGGATAAATCCATAGAGCGCCCAGAAAAAACTTCTTGGTACAAATAACATCGTTAACCAGTAACCACAAAATTCATCCCACACAATAGCTGGATGATCGTGTACCTGTAAATCTTTAGCTGTTTTACCACACAACCATGCACCCGTAAAAATGGTAACCAGCAGAACAATACAATACACCAGCCAGGGAAGAATACTTAATCCCCACCAGAGCAACATACCGACCACAGTTCCCCATGTACCCGGTGCCACAGGAATCAGACCGCTACCAAAACCACAAGCAGCAAAATGCACAGGATTAGTCAGTTTAAGACGTGAAGATTGCATATTTATTCTTTCTCTATACCATTAAATGTCTTTTCAGGGTACCAGCGGAAAACATAAACAGGAGTGGATGACAGGTTTTTTTCATCACTGATGGATGGTGAATCTGATTTATCTGGCTCAGAAATCAAAATAAGATGTTGCCTGATATCAAAAAAATCTACAATTTGAGTTATATCTGCACTGGTCAAAACAGTAAAAGATGCTGTTTGCAGAGAAACTTCTTTCGGGGTAACTTTTGTGATGAAAGGATTTTTTTGCAAATATTGCTCCACACCGTTAAAATCACCCATGGTTTTAACGCCCTTTACGCTAAATACAAACTGGTAACGTTTATCCTGCCGTGGTTTTGTATAAAATTTTACCATAGGCGTTATAACAAATGACGACAACGCTTCAGCCATTTGCTGTGTTGAAACAGAAGAAAAAGTGTACTCAAAAGTATTCCCCTGCAATATGAAAGTGGCAGAACCTGATAAAGAATCATCAGGTTTTTCCTCAGCCGGCTGTGCAGAAACAACCAGCACAGCAGGTGTTGTATATCTTTCTGATGCTTTTAAGATATTCTCTATGTCAGGCTTATCTTCCTTTGATTGTGAAAATATAGACATATCCTTTAAGTCCATTAAAGGAAAAATAACAGGTATATCCAGACCTGCAAAAGCATCCACAATACTTTTTTTTACCGGAGAAAAGCTGCTATCAGATAAAAAAGAGGGTGATTTTAAGTTTTCCTGCTGAGCAAACCAGACAAGCACTTTAGGGCGGGTATTGATCCACGCAGGATATTTTCTGGACACTAAAAGCTGCGTAATTGCTTTAGGATCAAAATTTATCTGTAGTGCCAGCTGTGACCCGGGTTGCCTGTTGTTTGATTTTTCCTCTGGTGAAGCGGTCGAGCTATCTTGTTTAGGAATGTTAGTATAGCTATAACGAACAATATAATTCATCACATTTTTCTGCTCTTTGATAACGGAAGCATCATTTTGTACCCTGCTGTCACCCGACAAAATATATAAAAGGCGGTTCATACCTTCGATAAACGCATTTTGTTTGGTTTCCAGTTTTTGGTTTGCCACAGGAACCGTTATTTGAAAGCGAGAAGCTGATACTAAAGCGGTCTGTGCTGAACACGCACTCCCTGTAAACAACATGTGGATTAAAATTATTTTAATTAACAAACACCAGAATATATTTTTATTTAACACAGAATAAAAAAACTCTGACTTTTGGTGGCGGAAATAATTTAGCTGCATGGATATCATTTGTTTATTATACCTGTCAACGATAGCTGTATACTCATCATATTTTACGGTATTTATTCTGATTTGGTAATTTTTAAATGAACTCTTTGTTGTTGTCAAAGTATGAAAACAATATATTTTTAAACAAAAGATTTAGGTAAATTATCTCTGAACATATATAATTACATCTGGTTTATTTGGATAAATGCAGTGCTTGCTAAATCTGCTGATGCAATATGTCCCAGACAAATATGACTACTGCTAAAGCCAAATGAGTAAATAAAATTTGCTAATACTAACTTAATATTGTGTAGTATTAAAGTAATCCATATATTAAGGTTATATAAGCAAATATAGTGTTTGTTTTATATCACTTACAAAAGCCTGTGGATACTTTTTTTGCATCTGCTACTAAAGCAAGCAACGATTTAAACATATTGGTAACACGTAGAATGTTTTTGTACATAAAAACAAGCAGGAGAGCAGGAAACCTGTTAATGAATAAAATTTTGCAAAATACTCTTAGGCGTTTCTTAATGGTGATATGTGTTATAACACTTACAGCCTGTTCACCATTGCAAAAAAAGAAAGCAACTCCAACCAGTGATGCTGAGCTCTACAATATGGGGAAACAAGCGCTCAAGAATGATGATTATCAAACAGCTATTGATAACTTTAAACAACTAAACACGCAATATCCTTTTGGTCCCTTTGCTGAAATGGGACAGTTAGATCTGGCTTATGCTTATATCAAAGGTGATGATCCTCAAAATGCACACGCTGTTGCCAGTCAGTTTGTCCGGTTGCATTCAGATCACCCTAATATAGATTATGCTTACTATTTAAAAGGTCTTGCGTCTTATTTTTCTGCGAGAAGATTTATTGAGCGTTATCTTCCGGTTGATAAAAGTGAGCGTGATCCGGGGGAACTAACCAAAGCATTTGAAGAGTTTGCATATTTTGTAAAAAATTTTCCAAACAGTCCCTATGCCAACGATGCACATCAGCGCATGATTGCAATAAAAAACAGGATGGCAAAAGGTATATTGAATATCGCAAATTACTATCTGAAGCGCCATGCTTATATTGCTGCAATTAATAGAGGGAATGAAATTGTGAAACACTACCAGCAAACGCCTTATGTAGAGCCAGCGCTGGGTTTTATTATTGAAGGGTATAAACACTTAGAGTTAGATAGTGCTGCTAATGACGCAATTGCGGTATTAAAAAAGAACTTTCCGCATACAGAACTACTAAACAGCGAAGGAAAATTTGTCGGTTATCAGGTTTTCAATGATGTTAATCCATCAATTTTGGATATGGCTTCATTCGGATTATTTAAAGGTAAGGTATTGCCGGCTCAGCATCACAAAAAAGAAGCACAAAAACCCTTACATAAAAAACGCACAAAGGATTGAACCATAAAGAAAAATTTAAAGATTTGCATGAAATAAACCGCCACAAAAACACAAAAGATAAAGGACATCCTGTGACAATCTACAAATCAAAAGAAATGTATTTAAAACCTGAATATTTTCACAAAGCAGGCGACACAACTCACAAAAAACCTAACCACTGCTAGAAAGTGTCATATAAAACGAAAAGAGAAAAAGGCTGTATGGGTAAACAACAAATGATATGTTGGGTTTACCAGATACGTGCAGCCATATTTTGTATAAATACCCTGATTTTAAAAGGGACAGGAACAGAACTCCAAACTTAACATTCAGCATAAAGACCAATAACTGTTAAAAAAATCAATATGACTGCAAAATATAAAAAGGAACGTTTAAAACCTTGTCCATGTTGTAGCGGTAAAGCAGAATGGGTGGAACTAACAACAAAAGAGGTGTGGTTCTGGCAAATTTCCTGTGCATGTTGTGGGCTTGCTACCATCCCGGATGAAAAAAAGTTTTACTGTCTGCAACGCTGGAATCGTCGTGATTATAAATATAAGATAAACACCGGATGGATGCTGGTTATACTATTTTCACTAATATTCATTGTCATAGCTTTTAGTTTGGGGCTTGCCACAGGAGCAGGTATGATAAAGTGACTTCTGTGCTGATAACAAATAATACAGGATATAAAATATAATGGATGTTAATATGCAGCGCTGTTTTATTGCTTACATGTTAACAGACATTGAAGCAAAACAGTTAAATGCAGCACTTACAACAATAAAAAAATACGCTGTTGATAAAACCCGTTGGATCCCTCAAAAGAACTACCATATTACGCTAAAATTTTTAGGAAATATTGATCAAAAAAAGATCAACTGGTGGGAAAAGAAATTACGCAAAATAGCAAAAAACCAGCGTTGTATAGCTACTTCCCTTAAAAAAACTGCTCTGTTCAAATCACATAAAAAAAAGATCCTGGTGTTTTCATGTTATCCTGACCAGGAGATTATTAATCTGATATCCTGCCTTGAAAAAGAGGCGGGTATTTTTTCAGACAAGCCTTCCAAACCTCATGTTACACTGGCTTACATCAAACAAAATTCTTCCCTGTATTCACAGCTATTACCACCTGTAGTTTCACCGGTCAACCTGAGAATCAACCATATTGCATTAATGGCAAGCAAACCTGATCACTCTGGTGCAAACTATCAAGAAATTGCTACCTTTAGCCTGCAACACTGAAAAAGTGATTGTTTGGTGTTAAGTGTAAAGAAACTGAATTTCTGCCATCGCAGAAACTCAGCAATACCGGTATTATAAAATCTGAAATTTAAACGTTATGCAGAAGAAAAAATATCTTTCAACTTCATTGCAAGCCCCATATTCCCTGAAAATTTTAATTTCCCCATCATAAAAGCCTGCATACCGTTGATACTACCATCAATAACTCCTTCAAGTGTTTTTTTATCTGTGGTTAATGTAACGGTAGGTTCATCAATAGAACCATCACCAATTTCAAAATTACCATTGTCTATTTTAAGAAAGTAATCATCACCGTCTTTAAGGTTTAGCTGGTAAATCGCGTTAACATTTGCAGCGGCCTGACTGTTAAAATGTTTGCTAACCAGTTGTTTTAAGTGTTCATCTGCCATAGTGTGTTCTCTTCTAAATATATGATTATTTATAAAGTATATTACCAATTTCTTTTTTTAACACTGTGAACTTTTGTGTGAAACATTTACAAAATAGATATAAAAAAAACTGGTACTAAATAATAAGCCAAAAATAACAGGAAAACATGATTTCTTATTCTTCTTTCCAATCTGTTTTTGATCAACTGAGAGCACCAGGTATAAACAGACCCTAAGAAAAGACATGAAATTCACTTTCATCACTGGCTTCAAAGGCTGCTAATATCGAATTAGGGTTTTTGGTCTCAATGTATAATGTACCTAAGGTCTCCAATAAATGAATAGCTGTAATGCTTTCGGATTCTCTGTGCCAAAAAGTAAATTTTCCGGCATCCTGGTTTTCCTGAATTACATGACCTGCACCCTTAGTCAATGCTTTTACAGCCTCTTCAGAGTCGATCTGAGTGACATTTCCAACCAGTTGATCTCGCAACGCTACAAAACGCTCAGGCAGACTTTCATACGCACCATCGAATTCTAAATACTCTGCGAACGCTTCAAGATCTATTGGTTCGTTCGTTACTCTTGCCTGGTTAAGTATAATAAATGCACCCTGCTGAAAGAATTTTATCTTACCGCCTATAGGTTGCCAGACACTGTACAGATCCGCATTATCTCTTATATGTATCTCGTTGCCATTTTCTGCAAACGGTTTCAGTAACTTATACATTTCACTGGTATTAGCATTAGATACTGCTGATGCCTCATCCACATCGTCACTCAAAGCAACTGAATCAACATCATCGTCACTTGCATCCACATTTACACCAAAAGTTCCACTCCAACTCATATCTGTTTCTATGCTTGAAGATTCAGCCATAGCATCTGCAGCAGCGAACTCCCCGTCAATAGTAGCGTTTACTATTGCATTTACTACAAAATCCTCGGCAATTTCTGAGATGAGTGCGCCCAGTGCACTGAAAGCTACCACCCCAATTGTGGCTACAGCTGCGGCTATCATCACTGCACCGGTTACTGCACCGGCAATGCTTAAGCCTTTATTGGATGGTACCGCAGCAGATGCGGTCGAAATGCTTCCGGCAGCTATTACTGCACCGGCAGAGGCTATAATAAGCGGCTCACCAGCCTGGAAAAATATTAAACCAGCTACAACAGTAGCGCAAGTGAGTGCTGTCATTGCAGCAACACCAATAGCATTAGCCCATTTTTTATGAAATGCAGCCATACCCAGCGTGCCAACATAACTTAAAGCATGCATAACAGGCGCCAACCATTTTGGCATATTACCACCCGGATCGCTATTCATCACCGGATTATTACTACCAAAAGCATAACCGTCACCAGCAGGATCTTCACTAACGAAGTAGCGTTGTTGCGGATTATAGGTTCTGTGACCAGCTCCTAAAAATTGCCACCCTGTAAAAGGATCTGCTTGCTCACTATCAAAACCTGTGTGTGTTTGTAAATACCAAGGCAATGAAGCAGTAGGGTGAGTATGCCACACCATACCATAAGGGCTATAAACATTTTGCTGGCTCAAAGAGTAAACGCCGCTGGTTGTTTTAGTTAATAAAGCAGTTACATCTCCTTTATAATTTTTTTCATAGTACTCGTGGATCATGCCATCAATGGCTTTAGCAACACCAAGATGGCTGATAGTGTGCATTTCCATCTGAGCATTACTTATTCTTTCTCCAGCCAGAATTTTACCCATATAAAACAGATTACGACTCTCTCCTGTAGAAGAATTTTCTCTTATCTCACGCCCGCTACCATCATAAAAATAGTGTACCTGCCTTCCCTCAGGATCGGTTACCGATGTTATCTGGTTTAAAGCATTATAAGTAATCTTGTTACCTTCACCATCAGCTAACATGTTACCTGCATCATCATAAGAAAGGTCTGTTGTAACCGGTGTTTTATTATTCCAGGTAATTGCCATTTTTTGCAGTCGCAGGGGTGCCTTTGCATCAGTATAGTCATAATCTATTGTTTTATTCAAAGTCTCCTGTTGATCAGGATTCAGCAATGTTTCTTGTATTCTTGTCATTCGGTTCAACGCATTAAAAGAATATTTTTGACGTGTAATAACTGGTGCTTGATTTAAACCTGCACCATAAAAAGAAGTATCTCTTGGGCACAAAGGTAAACCTGCAGACCCGGAACAGGTCATAGAAATAAGGTTGTCAAGTTTATCATACTGGTAATATTTTGTTGCCTGCTGTTGATTCCCGTCACTGTGTATTAATGAAATAATATTACCTGCTTTATCATAATTATATCTCCATACTGATAACAGATTACCTGACAGCATATCAGTAACACTTTCTTTCTGACCGTAGTTATCATAGTCAATAGTGCGGTGCATACCACTTCCATACTTAAGTACCACAACTCTGGAAAAATCATCGTAACCAAAAGCCTGTAATAATTTTTTTTCACCGGTTGTTGTTTGATAATTGATTGAATCTATACGACCAAAGATATCATAACTGCTTACTATTTTATTGCCAGACAGATCAGTCACACTGACCATTTTTCTGTTTTTATTGTATTGCCATTTAAACTGATAGTTTTGATAACCGTTGGATCCGGTATGCACCAGCTGCTGTGTTTTTTCATCATCACTGTAGCTCCATGTTGTTATTCCGGTTATACCAGTTCTTCTAACCCGTCCAGTCATCACCGAATCATAATCAAAATGTGCTATCCGTCTTCCCCCGATCCTTTTATTTACACGCCATCAACATACATTGTACTGCTGTGATATGACATGCCCGGAAGGTGTGATAATTGTTGCTACCTGACCATCCGGTGTATAAGTATACTGTGTTTTCTTGCCGTCTTCTCCGGCTTTCCACAGCAACTCTCCTGCTCCATCATATTGTGCAGATGCCATTAGATATTGTCCGTGACTATTCACAGGTAATGCCCACTCCTGAACAACCTGACCGGTTAAATTATAAATATTGTTTATTTTGTCTCCCGCAGGATCAATAGTGGTGGCTATATGCCCTGCACCATCATATTCTCTGCTAACTTTTCTCCCCATTGTATCGGTAGATACGGATACTCTGCCAAAACCATCATAACTTATAAAGGATACTTTTGCTGAAGGCATTTTGCTGCTAACTTCACACAACTGTTTAGCAGAAAGGTGATGATTGAAGTTGGCGGGTAATACCATTTGCTCAATGGGTTTTTCTAAAACATTGCCGTGTACAACAGAAATAGGAGAATAATTGTTATGACTGTCGTATTTATAACTGACTGCGCAACGATCAGGGTCATCATATATTTTCACTACGGTCTCTTTATCGGATGAGTGAACTTTATACACCCTTCCCATATCATCATACTCAAACGTTGTCGTTAATATAGATAGTTTTCCTGCAGCATCATAATGATAAACATGTTTAGAAGAGATACGCCCGTAAGCATCATAACTTACTCTTTTAACGAGCATCCACTGACCAGCCTCCATTTTTCCGTTGTCAGCTATTGCCTGATTGAATATGGCTAGTTTTTTCCCCATACCATTAAAAAGGATTTTTTGTTTTAAACCATTAGCATCCACCGTAATCAACTCAACCCGCTGAGGAGAAATAATATATTGATAATGTTTACTGACCATAAAAGCAGTACCCACACCAGAATCTATCTGCACTATCCTTCCGCTATCATCATAATGATAATAACTGATATTGTGATTTTCAGCATCAGCCACTTTAAGCACCTGATTGGTATACATACTGGTTGTTACCGCAGGTGATCGTCTAAACTGATTTTTACCGATTTCTGTTGCGTTATATACTGTTTTAGTCTTGTGGTCTGCACTTAAAATATAGTAATAATCTTTACTTGCAGAGGCAGATATTGTGGTAGGTGATGCATCAGTTTTTACTGTTACCTGTTTGATTAATCCATATTCAAAGGTATTTTGCAGATTATTATAATATTGGTTTGTTGTGGTAATTTTTTGATCACCTGAGCGTATCACTTTTTGTGCAAGTACCAGAATGTATCCATGTCCGTTAGTGTTGAATTCTTTTCGATAAGAATTGTTCTCGGTGATTTTAGGTAATCGTGATGCTCCGGATACCTGCTCTGAAGGGTATGAGATAACTGATTCTACTTCTGTGCTTAAAGACCAGTCAGAAGGTTCAGCAGGACAAGATTCATCACCACCAGCAGGACAGTAGCTGATTTTTTTTACACGTCCATAAGCATCTTTTATGCTGGTGACACGCCCCCGTGAATCATAAGTTCTTTCTGTGACTTCTTTTGCCGGAAGACCTGAACTGTCTCCCCAGTTTTCAACAACTGTTTTTAAAGGAAGGCTGTAGTTTTCCGGTAAATCCTCAAAACGGGTATGAGCGCAACCATCATCTCGGTCAGTACGACAAAAAAAGTTTTGTACCTGCGACCATAGATGGTTTGTAGTATCGCTAACAATCTGTGCTTTAATCAGCAGATGATACTTATTATAAATCCGAATTTGTTGAGTTATTCCATTGTCTTGTATTGTTTTATAAGTGTAACTGGCTGGTGTTTCAAACAAAATATCCTGTCCAGACCCTGGTTCAATATCAAGACCTGAGTTAAAGGCAAGATAGTTGTGCTCATTAGCACTGCTGTCACCATACCTGTAACCGGTTACTATTTCTGGCTGATTTGCACCAGGATAAACTGACTCCCGGGTAACAACACACAAACTTTTTGGTTGATTATTACTCCAGGGCGGAGCTTTCATTGCGTCATGACAATTATAGCTTATACTTTTTTTTAGACCGGTAGGATAAACGGCAGCGGTTAAAAGGTGACCAATATAATTCATATGAATATTATATGTCTTATGTCTTCTATATCCAGGTAAAATAATCCTTTGTAGTTCACCATCAGCGCTTTCAACATCAATGTTAAGCGGTTTTCCTTCACTATCATAACTGGTTATAGTTAAAAAATTTGCTGCTCTGTTTAATACAATTTTGTGATCCTGATCATCACTAATCTCACTTAGCAAATGTGTTCCTTTTATATAAGAAAAATGAACACCATAACCATTTTGTTGTTCCAGGCGAGTCTCATAACCATCACGATTTAACTCTTCCCGCAAACCATTAGCATAAGTAATAACAAAACCATCTGATTTATTGCCACCAATATGAATATCTTTTAGTTTATGGTATTGTGGCCACCACTCACCATTGCTCTTTTGTTGTAAATTGTAAACCTTTCCCTGTGAAGTAGATAATTGATTATTAACCGGATTGAAGTGGGTTAAGTTGAAACTCCATCCCTGACCAAGACCATCCGGATCAGCCAAACTACTACTGCTGTAATTGACTTCAAGATCAATGTTTGGTCCATGCCCTAAGTTGCTGATCATGCTGCCCGTTTTAATATAAGCCATCAGAATGCCTGTACGGGGATCAACCTGTGTCCCCCAACTTTTTTGGAAGTTAAAAGCATTAGACCACAAGGGAGATTTTTCACTTCCGCTCGCTTTTAATGGTATTTTTTTTTCAGTTTTGTGATGAATATTGTTTTTTTTTTCTGTCATTATTTTTTGTTGTATATCTGCTTGCTTTTCACTGTTTAGCTTTGCAAATATGGCAAATGATGAACCACACAAAGAAAACAAAATCATCAAACCAGAAAATATTTTAACTATTTTAATTGTTATATTTTTCATTATAAATTTCATTTTCAAAGTTCTTGATTTATGGAGAAGTTAAAAAATTAATTGTGATGGTGTAAAGATTCAGTTAGATTTTACTTCGAAGAACTTATAATTAGACATATAAACATTTCTATAAGTTCAAAAAAAAGACAGTGGATAAATAATTAACAATCAGCAGCTTCTCTTCGACAGACTCAGAAAGCGATTGATTCCCTGTATTTTCAAAGCAGAAGCAGGAACATAAAAGTAGACTCAGATGCTTATGAATTACATTTTTTAGGCTCCAACTTTTATTCAGGCAGGTTACCTATTACTGAATATACCAGCCTTTTTGATATAAAACCGTTGGCTGAGTTTGTCAAAGCCCAGAGACCAGAAGCAAGCGGGCTTCGACAGGCTAAGTCAACGGTGCATTCAGTAAAGAGTTGTATATTTGGCAGAAAACAAACCAGTGAATAAAAACTGGAGCTTAAAAAATCTGACTAAGAGACAGCCCTGAAGGAAAGGGTTGCTGCTCTTTTTTTCAAAAATATGGTCATTATGTTTACCTGTGACAAATAAAAAAGGTGCGATTACATTTGAGCAAATACTTTATTAGCAATATGAAGCGTTTGTTCGATGACGCTGTCATTGTGAGCAAGAGAGACAAAACCTGCCTCAAATGCTGATGGAGCCATATATATCCCATTCTCTAACATGAGATGAAAAAATTGTTTGAATCGCTTCATATTACACATTTTTACATCAGCAAAACATGTAACCTGATCTTTATCTGTAAAGAACAGACCAAACATAGCACCTATCTGGTTTACAGCCATTGCAACATTATGTTTAGCCGCTTTTTCTTTTAGCCCATACACCAATTTCTCAGTCGTATTCGCCAGGCTGGCTTCATTATTCACTTTCTTTAACTCTGATAAGCACGCATATCCGGCTGACATGGCAACAGGATTACCTGATAAGGTTCCCGCCTGATAAACAGGTCCTGTGGGCGCAACATAATCCATCACTTCTTTACGACCTCCAAAAGCACCGACAGGCATTCCACCACCAATGACTTTCCCTAGCGTGGTTAGATCTGGCTTAACATTATAGTAAGCCTGAGCCCCACCTAAAGCTACCCGGAAGCCTGTCATCACTTCATCAAAGATCAGTAATGCTTTGTACTGGTCGCATAACTCACGCAAAGATTGCAAGAATCCTGGCTCAGGAAGAATACAGTTCATATTGCCAGGCACAGGTTCAACAATAATGCAGGCGATGCTGTCAGGATGCGCTTCAAACATAGCTTTAACAGAAGCTATATCATTAAAAGTACATGTTAGTGTATGTTTGGCAAAATCTTTAGGTACACCCGGTGAGCTTGGTATTCCCATAGTCAGTGCGCCAGAACCCGCATTAACTAAAAGACAGTCTGCATGCCCATGATAGCACCCTTCGAACTTAATAAATTTATCTCTACCTGTATACCCGCGCGCAAGACGAATAGCACTCATAGTGGCTTCTGTTCCGGAACTCACCATACGAACACTTTCAATAGAAGGTACTAACTCTTTCACCAACTCAGCCAGTTTAACTTCCAGTGCTGTGGGTGCACCAAAGCTGAGACCATTTTTTGCAGCACCAATCACCGCATGACGAATCACTTCATTGTTGTGTCCAAGGATCATTGGTCCCCAGGAGCCCACATAATCAATATACTGTTTTCCTTCTACATCATAAATATAAGGTCCATCTGCATGATCAATAAAAACAGGTGTTCCCCCTACACCATTAAAAGCGCGTACAGGTGAATTAACACCGCCTGGAATGCTTTTCCTAGCCTTTTCAAAAAGCTCTATAGACTTCATAATTTTTCCTTAGTATTCTTCTTATCCTGAGCAAAACTCTGTCCAGTTGTTTACAATAGCATAGCCCATTAGTCCACGTCTGCCGTGTATGTTTGGCGAAACCTTCAGAGACTTCCGGTGAGTCTGGCGTTTCCATAGTTATGGTGTCAAAACCTGTATTAAAAATTAGAACCTACATTCCCGCGATCTCCATTTGGATTTCATAAATTAAATGGGTTGTTCTTCCAGGAAGCCTGATATTTTCGGTAGTGTCCACCTTATCATTTATTGTGTCTGCTGCTATCGGGTAGAAGGAACTGCCCATTGGCAGTTCCTTCTACCCCCACAGATCCCGACGTGCGGATCGGAAAGTAGACCGTGGGAACCCCCCCATAGCCCCATACTCTATTTCAGGTCGCAAGATTTTGCGCGCTTGCAAGGCGCACGAATACCGACCTTTGCCGGACGCACCATGGGCTGAGCTTGTCGAAGCCTGAGCGAGGTTAAAACCTAAGCGTTTCTGTCCAGGCTTCGACAAGCTCAGCCCATGAACAAGGATAGTATTAATGAAATTATCTGAAATAACTATTTTATATTTAAATAATCAATGAGCAAGATCGCAGAAATGTCAGATTTATTGCATTATCCACGTATTATTTCCGCTGCAAAAGAATCAACCAACTCTTCTAATTGTACTGAATTGAGAGAAAATGATCCGAAATCTTCATTATTCATCACATCATCAGGTATTTTGTTTAATACAGAAGAACTGACCAGCTCTTCAGATGGTAATGAGTCAAAAAGAGATGATCCGAAATCCGTTGTGTCAGAGAATTCGTCTTCTGTTATGACTTCCTTGTGCACAGAAAGTTTACTCGCGTTACGCTCCTGGAGAAATTGCTCACCTCTTATTTTAGGTGCCTCATTTGAACTTGAACATCCGCATTCTTTTTTTTCTAATGATGGCTTTGATCCGGATGTTACTGTAATATTTTTTCTTTTATAATACGTGCTTAACATTGACCTAAAAGTATCTACATTTATTCCGTTCTTTCGGGCAAATTCTGCCTGTATTGGTGCCTGCACCTCTTTTGAGTTGCTGAGCTCACAAAGCATTTCAAATTTTTTACACAAAAATTCCTTTTCTTCTGGTGAATATTTTTTGTTTATTAGATGTACCGGGAGACCTCTTTTCTTATCACCAGCCCTCTGTATTTTATAAAGAGTAGCTCTAGGTAAATTATACTTCTTAGCAAGATCTTTTGTCTTTGGTCTAGGTTCTCCGTTTTCCTCTAATCTTTTAAGATACTTCTGAGAGTCCTCATATATGCGCTCTTTTTCTTCTGGTGTCCGCCGTGGTATTGAATGTGGAAGACCTCTTTTCTTATCACCAGCCCTCTGTATGTTAAAAAAAGTAGTTTTAGGTAAATTATACTTCTTAGCAAGATCTTTTATCTTTGGTTTAGGTTCTCCGTTTTCCTCTAATCTTTTGCGATACTTCTGAGAGTCCTCATATATGCACTCTTTTTCTTCTAGTGAAAGCTTTTTGTGTCTCTTTCCCTCCTGAAAGTCGCCTTCGGATTTGCTAGATTTTATTTTCTTGTTATTTACATCAGGGTGATTTTTGGCAGATGTTACAGATGGATCAAGTTTTCTTTTCCTGGTGTTTGCAGTTGAACTACTGCTGTAAGAATCAAGTGCTGACTGTATCTTTTTCGTTAACGTAAAAGATGTTTGTAGAGTAGATAAAATTTTTTTTAGGAAAGTATTGTCAGATGAAACTGATAAATTTTGTAGAGTAGGCAAAATTTGTTTTAGGGAATCGTCGTTAGATGAAGCTAATAAATTTTGTAGTGTTTTGTCACTATCTATACTCATCTGATTTGGAGTTCCTGTCGGTGGTAACATTTTTTGAATCACACCATAACCCTCTAAATATGTAAGTGGTTGAAAAAAATAATTTATCCTGCAAGCTGAACAAATGTTAAAGCAGCCCAGGAATCAGTTATTAAAAGAGAGAGTAAGTTTTAAGCTATAAAAACATCACATTATTAGATGATTGAGCCACGAAAAAAAGCATCGTATCACATTGCGGCAAAATTGTAAACTCTTTTAGTTGGGCGTAAAAATATGAATCGGGTAATCAACACCTGGCGATACCGGCAGATTTTCAGGTACAGATATGCTAAGATGAGAAAATTTATCTTCTGTACAGAGAGGTTACCATAATGTCTGCAGAAACAACTCCGAACCTAACTGATCATTCTGAGTTAAAAACAATCCGCGACTGGTTAAGGTGGGCATATAGCCGTTTTAATGAAGCACCATTATTTTATGGTCACGGGTTTAAAGATAGCTGGAATGAAGTAATTTTTTTAGTATTACGCGCACTGAATCTTCCTTGGGATATTGACAACGAATTTTATGATAGCAGAGTAACAAAAACAGAGGCAAAACAATTATATCACCTGATTGAGCAGCGTATTGTCACCCGCAAACCACTGGCTTATTTATTAAATGAAGCCTGGTTTTGCAGCATGCCTTTTTATGTCAATGAAAAAGTGTTAATTCCACGCTCCCCTATAGCAGAACTCATCGAAAAAAATTTTTCTCCCTGGTTGAAAGAAGATGTTGCAATTAACCATATTCTTGATATGTGTTGCGGTTCCGGATGTATCGGTATTGCCTGTGCAACCCACTACCCTCACGCAGAAGTGGATATGGCAGACATCTCTCATGATGCACTGGAAGTTAGCGCTACCAATATTGAGAAACATCAGTTACAGGGTCGTGTTAATTTGATTCGTTCTGATCTTTTTTCGGCGCTATACAAACCAGAACATAATAAGGCAGCACAACCCAAAAAATACCAGCTAATCATCAGTAATCCACCTTATGTTTCCACAGAAGAGATGACAAATTTACCCATGGAATATTACCATGAACCCACACTTGGCTTTGTTGCTGAAGAAGAAGGACTGGACATTGTCCACAAATTGTTACAGCAAAGTGTTGATTTTATAGATGATAATGGATTGCTGGTTATGGAAGTCGGCAACAACCAACACAAGCTGGAAGAGCGTTATCCTGATGTTCCCTTTACCTGGGTAAACTTTGAACGTGGCGGATATGGTATTTTCATATTAACAGCAGAACAATGTCACACATACTTTGGGAAAGACAAAAGGTAAACCGATTCAGGCGGTTTTAAGCTGGCTTATATCACCGCCAGCTCCAAAGTAAAAAATCATGAAAAACACGCTAAGCATATGCTGAAAAATTTTATAGAGACTGGTTATGAACGGCGCAGCAACCGTAAGGAGTTAAGCGTAACCACGATGGTTGCTCCTACATCAGCCAGCACAGCTACCATCAACCCTGTTACACCAAACAGTGTGGTGCACAAAACAATTAATTTGAACCCAAGCGCACAAACAATGTTTTGACGAATAATTCTGTACGTGCGCCTGGCCGTTATAATCATCTCCGTAAGGTTGGTTAATTTTTCACCCGTTAATGCAGCATCAGCAACCTCTAATGCAACATCACTACCCTTACCCATTGCGATTCCTACATCAGCTACTTTAAGTGCCGGAGCATCATTAATACCATCGCCCACCATGGCTATAAGTCCGGCTCCTTTCAATTCATGCAGCATCTCTGCCTTATCTTCAGGTAACAGGCGGGAGTGATAAGCGACTCGCAGTTTTTTAGCAATGCGGTGTGCTACCTTCTCATTATCTCCGGTTAGCATTACGCTTTCTATTCCCATGCTTTTTAGTTTTTTTATGCTTTCTGCTGCATCTACTCTGATACTGTCACCAAAAGCAATAAGACCACATGGCTCACCATCAACACAAACTCCAACAACGGTATTACCACTTTCTTCCCGTTCATTAAGCCATTGTAATGCCTGTTCGGAAACTATTTCTTTTTGTAAAAGTTCTTTAAAAAAACGCGGAGCAGCTAACACAACGGTATGACCTGAAACAATACCTGAAATACCTTTACCAACAATTGTCGTGGCAGTTGCAGGAAAGGTCTTAATTTTTTTTTGTTTTACGACAGCAGTTATAGCCTTTGCCAAAGGATGACCAGACTGTTGCTCAACAGAAGCAGCTAACATAAACCAGTTATTATTTTTAGTAAGGCTGTATGTTGCTGTAACCAGCAACTGACCCCGGGTTAAAGTGCCTGTTTTATCAAAAGCAACTTTTTTTATTCGGGCAAGAATTTCAAGCACGAAACCACCTTTAATCAGTCCTCCTTTGCCAGCTAAAAAAGCAATAGCAGATGTTACTGCCGCCGGTGTAGAAATAACCAATGCACAGGGGCAGGCTATTAATAAAACAGAGAGCCCACGATAAACAGAAACCACCCAGTGCACAGAAAAGAAAACCGGAGGAATGAAAATTGTTAACAGTGAAGCAATAATAATAAACGGTGTATATTTGCGGCTGAACTGTTCAATCTGCCGTTCCAGTGGTGCCTTATGACTATCTGCTTCTGCAATTAAATGCAACACTCTGTCAATTGCATTATGCCCCTGCTCAGACGTAACACGCACAAGTATTGTCGGATTTACAACCAGTACACCAGCGGTTACAAACTCTCCTTTTTTCTTTTCAACTGGCAGCGACTCACCAGTTAGAGCGCTCTGATCTAGGCTTGCAGACTCCAACAATATGCCATCAGCAGGCAAGCAGTCTCCCGGAGAAAGCTGGATAATATCACCTGGTTGCAACTGATTGCTCTGCGTGCGTATGCGTTGTCCATTTTTAATAACCAAAGTTTCTTTGGGAGCAAGCTTCATTAACGATTTTATTTCTTTTTGTGCATGTCCTGCTGCAATGTCTTCAAGGTACTCTCCCAAATGGAACAGTACTAGCACAACAATAGCTTCTGTATAATCACCCAGAAAAAGTGCACCAATACAGGCAATACCCACCAGTGTTTCAATACCAAACCATATGCCTTTTTGAATCTGAAAATAAGCAATTTTGAATGTTGGATACAACCCCCAAAAGACGGCTACAGAGAGTATGGTTTTAGAAAAAAAAACGGTGACGGGTCTGATGGCTATTGCTGTAATAACAAGAGCAGCACCAATCGACCAAAACAGTATGGCTTTTTTATTGAGGGTTGTTGTTTCAGTCTGTCTTTCACTCACAGGTTTAAGCACCAGACCTAACCGGGAAGCTATAAGAGTAATGCTTTTTGATTTTTGTGAATCAGAAGCGGCTCCCTTCTTATAAGTAACCTGAAGCTTTTTGTCAAAAAAATTAATAATAACCGTTTGTATATCTTCTTCCTGTTCTAACACCTCTTTCAGTTTCTGCCCACATTCAGGACAATGCATACCTTCAACAGTCCAGCTTTTAATTGTCGTACTATTGTTTTGTGTCTTGTGATTATCATGACAAGATGGCATAGTTTTTCAACCTTGCTCAAACTTCGATATAGGAAACACCAATTATAGCTAAAAAGAGAAACTGTACACCATCAGATTGTTATCTGACACGCCGCAAAACCCTGTCCTTCAGGCTGCCTCTTAGTCACATTTTCTAAACTCTGATTTTTATTCACAGGTTTATTTTCTATTAAAGATTCCAGCCTTTACTGAACGCACCGTGTGCTGAGTCTGTCGAAGCCCTGTTGCTTTTGACCTCCAGGCTTCGACAGGCTCAGCCCACGGTATGCATACAGCAAGGGCTGATATATTTAGCAGGAGACAAAATCTTTCATGATAATAGTCAGAGCTTAAAAAATGTGTTTAAGAGAGAAGTGAGATCTCGTCGAAGCCTGATCCAGTTGTATGATTTTTCTTTCGGGCTTCGACAAGCTGAGTCGGCGGATACGGTAGTATTGAAATTATCCGAATCAGCCATCTGATGGAACGGTATTGATTATTTAAATATGCTCTTGTTGTGTCTTCATTTTAAGCGACTGTTTTACTGCGAGTTTGATAGCCTTAGTTTCGGTTAAATGCTGAAAGAAGCGATAACAGATTGACAAACAACATATAAATATCAAGGTATAAACTAACAGTTGCCATAACATAATTTGTTTCACCACCATTAACAATACGGCTTGTATCAAACAGGATAAAACCACAGGCTAACAGCACAGAAACAGCTGAGATAACCAAGTAAAGCACAGGCATCTTCAGGAAAAAATTAGCCAGTGCAGCTAAAAGCACAACAATGATTCCTGCAAATAAGAATCCGCTTAAAAAATTGAAGTTTTTTCTGGTTGTTAATGCATATATCGAAAGTGCTCCAAATGTAACGCCCGTTCCCATCAACGCTGTAACAAGCACATTTGTACCACCCGGGGTTTGCAGATAATAGCCAATGACCGGACCAAGCGTGTAACCAAAAAATCCGGTAAACAAAAAGACCACCGGCAATGCCCACACAGAGTTTCGTACTGCATTTAACAGAAAAAGCAACCCAAACATGAGAATGATAGTGGGCAGAAAACCAAGTGGTCTGGCGTGTGCATTAGCAGCAAACCATGCCACAGCCCCACTAAAAAACAGCGTCATGCTTAAAAGCATGTAAGTGTTTTTTATCAGTGAATTAGATGCGCTTGAAGGAACGCTTACCGTAGCAGCAGCACGAGCCTGCTCAGCTGCTCTGTGCTGGCTGGAATATTTGTTCATAAGATTACTCCTCTCTGGTGTATTCAGCCGATATTATAGCGCAATATGCGCTGTTGATTATTAAATAATAACACAAACCAGACCTTTGCTGGTGGTTGATTTTATTGGAAGCAGATTTTCCTGCGAAAACAAAACTTTTTTACTCTTCTGTTGTTTGCAGATTCTTTTCTCTTAATCAGGGTGGTTCGGACTATTTATCATCTCTTCTGCCAGCTGTTTGGTAACATAAAACCGTCCATTCTCTTTTTGATGGACTTTTCCTATACAAAGTTCAATATCATGAGTAAAAAAAAGATAGCCTTTTGTGCGCAACAATTTATTTAGCAAACACTTTTTTTCATCACTCAGCAATTCAGGATAACGATCATATCCCATACAAATTGGTACATGAACCCATGCCGATCCGGGAATCAGGTCGCTGCAAAAAACCATTATGCCTGCCGGTGTCTTAATATGACTCAACATTAAACCAGGCGTATGTCCATCAGAAAAGCTAAATTCAACAAGTGCTTCTAGCGGGTGCGAACCATTTTCTTTTATCAGGCGAAGGCGCCCGCTCTTTGCCAGCAACTCATTTATTTCATTGATATAAGATGCCCGATCGCGCGGGTGCGGATTGTTTGCCCGTTGCCATTGCTGCTCTCCTGTCCAGAACTCAGCCTTTGGAAACAGCAGCTTCAGAGACTTACCTTCTTCCCAGGCAGAAACCAGACCACCGGCATGATCAAAGTGGAGGTGAGATAATATAACAATATCTATTTCATTGTCCGTTAACCCAATTTTACCAAGATTATCGAGCAGACAGTGTTCTTCTTCAATCACACCATAACGCTTTTTAAGCATCGGATCAAAAAAAGCCCCTATGCCAGTTTCAAATAAAATATTACGCCCATCATCGAGTCTTACAAGCAGTGCACGGCAGGCAAGTGTAACCCGGTTATATTCATCTGCATTAACCCAGCGTGACCATAAAGCCTTCGGTGCATTACCAAACATGGCCCCGCCATCAAGTCTTTGGTGATTGCCCTCAATGCACTCTATTGCCGTTATTTGCATAAACACCTCAAAACAGGCAGAAGCTTTATCCTGCTACAACCTTTTTATTTGTTTTTATTTAAAATATATTTGTAATTTATGATGTTGTTTTTATATTAAACTCACTCTTAAACCGTTTTGCCATAACACCTGTTGCCCGCACCAGTGCATCTTGTATTCCGGGTTCTGTCAGCAGGTGACCTGCATCACGCACAATATGACTCTCTGCTGCACTCCACTGCTCGCTGAGCTGAAACACGTTATCTGTCGGAGCAACCATATCATAACGACCATGCACTAAAATACCAGGAATGTGTTTAATTTTATTAATATTATCAAGAATATAATTATCTCTGATAAAGAAATTATTAACAGCAAAATGGGTTGCTATTTTTGCCATGGTCAGCATACAGTTAGATTCCACGTAGTGATCTAACGCTTCCTGATCGGGTTTTAGTGTAGCACACTGTATAATCCATGCCCCCCAGCTTTTTGCCAACGACATTTGCATCAGCTCATTTTTATCAGCAGTCAGGTGGTTGTAATAAGCCAAAAGAGGTTGTTCCTGTTCTTTTGGGTCAAGCTTTTCAACAAACTCCTTCCAGTAGTCAGGAAAAATTCGACGTATTCCTCCCCCATATAACCAATTGAGATCATCCCGTCTGCACAGGGAAAAACCAGCCGCAATAACAGCTAAAACCTTATCGGGATAGTGTTGTGCATACAGTACTGCCAGCGTAGCTCCCCATCCACCACCAAGCAGCATCCAGCGATCAATATTCAAATGTTTTCGTACCTGTTCCAGATCCAGAATTAAATCCTGTGTTGTGTTGTTCTGAAGATCACCATGAGGAACAGAGCGACCACAACCACGCTGATCAAGATTTATGATGCGATAAAAATCTGGATCAAAGTAACGACGACCATGATCTACGTAACAGTCTCCTGGTCCCCCGTGAAGAAAAACAACAGGAATCCCCTTGCTGTTGCCACTTTCATCAAAACAGAGCTTGTGTTGATCATCAACCTGCAGATAATAGTGTTGATGAGGCTTAATAGATGGATAAAGTGTTCGCATAACCTTTCCTTGTGAGTGTAGTAGCTACAGATCAGCAGATTTATTTTTAGTCTTCTTTTGTTGCGGCAGAAGGATTTTTAATTCATTTCTTTTGTGCAAATTCACCGTAACCTGCTTTACATTATAACTAAAAACGACTCCGGAAAAAACCAACAGCATGGGTATAATTATTATTTATAAAGATAAAATAAAAAGATATTGGCTAATTGTTTCATATCACGCTGAACTGTTTACTCTAAAAAAAAACAGCTGATTATAAAAATAACAACCGGGGGGCTGATATGGAATACTGTTTAAAATTTTTTTCAATCACTTTTTTGCTGATATTGATTACTTTTTCTGCCCAAACAAGGTATATAGAAGGACAAGTTCTTGTTTTAATAAAAAACATATCCACCCCGGGTAACATGCAGCGGCTAAAAGAATTTTTCAGACAAAATCCCGAAGCTGCAAATGCATTTATGCAAGATGATGATAAAACTGAAATAACACCACTGGTAGCCGCAGTATTATACTCAAACAATATTCAGTTTATTCGGTTTTTGGTTCAGCTCTGTAATGCAGATGTTAATTATATTTTACCCGATGGAAGAACAGCTTTAAGTGTATCGCTGAGGAAATCCTCCAGAGAGATAACCAAATTTTTATATGACGAAGGCGCTCATGCTGTTAATGTTGTTTTTAACCGGGTGGAATCATGGAACAGGATATTAAACAGGTTAACAATACCAGAGGAATACAGTGAAAGTCTGTGTAAATCACTGGAACAAGATATCAAAAAAAATATGACAGAAACTGAAAAAAATCAGTGGGATGCAGAACTTCAAACATTAGAGAAATCACAACCAAAACAGAAAGAGACAGGTAAAAAAGACAAAAAAAAACACAAAAAGAAAAAAGGGGCAGCAAAAGATCAGCAATCCCAAACGCAACCAGCAGACAGTTACAGAACGCAACGCTTACAAATAATGCAACAACAATTGTCCGATTTAACCCAAAATAAAGATATCAACAAAGAGAAGGTCTGTGATGGAGAGTCATTTTTTCTTTATGTTCAGAAAAAGACATCACCAGAATGGCAATTAGTTAATAAAAGCCCATTTATGCTGATGATATTTCCTAACAAAAAACAACACAGATACAGATTTTCCGCCGCAATTCTGGAAAAATATATTAAAACATTATTTATTATCTATGACATGCTCTATTTAAAGAGTGCTAACACCTATTGTTCTCAGGTAAAAGAGCTTATAGAAAAAACACAAATAAGAGAATATATGGTTAAAGCCTATCAGGCGCTTATACCCAAACAGAAAGGTGCTACCGCACAATTAGAATTAGATATCGATACATTTAAACAAAAATACACCGAGGGCTATTTTGCAGATAACCCAAAACTACAACAATATATAGAAAGTGCTTACACGGGGCATGCAAACGTACTACCTATTAATCTGGAGGTACTTGCACATATTTATGTGTGGCTTGGCGGGCAGTTTGGAGGTAGTCACACAATTGCATCAATCCTGGAAAACGCAGGCGTCCTGGACTGCGTAACGAATCACCTACAACTTCGCGACAACGAATACCACTCCTCTATATTAACCGTTGATTTGATTCGTTTAATAGATGATGTTAAAACAAAATACCCAGGTTTAACTGAGGAGTTTATTGATTTGATAAAAAGAATTTATGCAAAAAAAGCAGAAATACTGGCAGAGATAATGGGGCTTCCCTTGCATGCTCAACGTTTTTCTGCAAATCGATACAGTAAACGATTTTCTTCATCCTCAAGAGATCAGTTCTTTCATGGTTTTCACCATTAAAATAATCAAAGCTTTTTCGGGAGAATAAAGAGCAGGGCTTTAACTCCGCTTAGCCCTGTTTCTTGGTCACATTTTTAGGCTCTTATTTTTATCCTGACAGGCTGTCTGTTACTGAATATACCTGTCTTTTTGGCATAAAACTGTAGGTTGAGCTTGTCAAAGCCAGCAGGGTTTAAGACGAACAGCTATAAAAAACTCGGACCGCTTCCGGGTTTATCTAAACCTGTTTGTCCTGTTTTTTAACTAAAAACCAGATCATATTGTTGCTCCAGGTGTGCAATATCCTGATTATTATCCAGACTATAATGCCCTGGGCTTCTGGTCTGTTGTATTTTAAGCAGTTTATCTACCCAGTCGGGAGAAACCAGACCGTCACGCTTAGCCAGCCTTTGTAATCTGATATTATAATCAGCATCAATATGTACAAATTTTGCACAAGGGAAGGCGTGACTAAGCTGTTCACGATTTTTTTTACGGCTAATCGCCTGCGCCATCACTAAATTTGGATAACGCTTAACAGACAACAGCAAAGAAATTATCACGCATTTCCTGAGTAAATGGTTGTTTTTCAGTAAGACACTGCTTCATTTCACTGGTCAGATCTTTATCAGCATCATAAAAATAAAAGCCGTAATCACGCACCAACCACTCTGCGACAAAATTTTTACCTGATCCGGGAGGACCGTAAAGGATAAATATCATGGTCTTTTTACTTCATATCTCAATAAACATTTAAACAGTTATAATCTTTTCATATGTTGTATTTGACTTAAAAGTGCCATTCTTAAATTTTATAAAAATAACGAAAATCGTGCGATTAAATTAAATCATTGCAAATAGCAAAAAAAAACAGCAGTTTGTCTGCAATAAAACATCTATCATCACACCAGCCATCAAAGAGCAGCTTATGTTCAGGATGATTATTTATTGTGACAAAACTCCTGTACAAACATTTTAATAGTTTGCTATCGCTTTTTTTATGATTGTTCGCGCAGATTCAGCATCTCCCCAGGCTTTTAGTTTAACCCATTTACCAGATTCTAGATCTTTATAATGCTCGAAAAAGTGTTTAATTTGCTGAAGCAGTAATTCAGGAAGATCAGTATATTCTTTAATATGACTGTACAGAGGCGTCAGTTTTTCGTGTGGTACAGCCAGTATTTTAGCATCCTCTCCGGCTTCATCGGTCATATTCAGAACGCCTACAGGGCGGCAACGAATAACCGAACCCGGCACAACGGCATAAGGTGTAACAACCAGTATATCCGCAGGATCACCATCATCAGCCAGCGTTTGGGGTATGTAGCCATAGTTTACAGGATAGAACATAGATGTAGCCAAGAACCGATCTACAAGCAATGTGTCCATCTCCTTATCTACTTCATATTTTACCGGTGGTGCATTTGCGGGCACCTCAATAATGGCATAAACAACATCAGGAGTCGCTTTACCAGCGTGTATGTTTTTAAAGCTCACAGCATCATCCTCATTCAGATAAAAAATGGTAAATGAAAAGAGTATAGTTTTTTCACACAGAAGAAAAGACTTCTTTGCAGGTATTTAAGCATAATATTTGGCTGCCATACCTTACAGGCATAATTATATTTTCATTTAACTTTATTCTCATCTTTTTGTACAAAACCTGATCAGAAAAACAACGAAACACTTCTGTACACACTAACTGTAAGACATTTACCCGGAAACAGATTTACCTTTCAAACACAGCCGTCACCGGCATTTTTTATAAGCGCTAATTTATATCACTAAAGTGACGATAAGTTCCACAGACCATTACTTATTTTTATGCCTGATCGCAATACAAATAAATAATCAATATTAGCTCTGGAATGTGACGGAGATATGCAATGGATATAAAACCTTCCGGTGATCACACTATACCTCCACAGGGGTTGCCTGACAATACAGGAGCAGACAATCAGCAGCCTCGGGTCACAGCCACTCAGGCATTACCACAAATACCACGACCAGATCCAAATGATAATAATGTACCGGCAGACACTTCATTGCAACAAAGGAGTGTGGCTGCAACCAACCCTGCAGGTGCAGGTAATTTACCGGACGGGCAAATCTTAATTGAAGCAGGTGATGATCCTGAGGCAGCCGCTGATCAGGCTGTTCAGCAAATAGAAAAAGAGCACGGCTCAGAGAAAGCAAAGCTGGCCAAAAGTTTTTTTCGTGCTGCAATTGGTTTCTGCAAAAAACATAAAGGTAGCATGTTAAGTGTAGTTGGTTTTGGAATGTTGACCGGTGCAATGGTTGGCGGGGTGGTTTTTCCGGGTTTCTTTCTGTTGGCCGCCCCAGGTATGCTGCTGTTTGCCAGTGGTACAATCGGATCTGAGCTACCTCCGCCAAACACATCTGCTCTGCCTCCTCCGCCAAACACACCTGCTGCACCCTCTCCTGATCCGGTTAAAAATAAAAAACCAGAAGATAAGGACGAGGATGAAGATAAAAACAAAGCAAAACCTCCTGCTGCTAATAATACTCCTGCATCGGCTCCTGGTGGTTTGCCGGAGCCCAACAAACCGCTACAACCTGATAAGCCGGGTTATGAAGACGATTTAAAAGCACGTATAAAGCAACTGGAAGACGAACTGGACAAAAGCAAATTAAAAGCGCAAGTGACACCAGTATCTTTCCCTCTCAGTGCAAAACCATTTAATGTTGCAAAAAACCTGCTCAGCAGCAAACATCCGGTTAACCCTAACCTTACAGAAAATGATCGTGTTGTTTTTGACCGAGAGGAAGCCATTAAAAACCTCACGGATTTCAACGAAAAAGAGATTGCTTCTGTTTCTGTAAAATCATCCAAAGTAAATGTAGCGCTTGATTTTTTTAAAGCAGATGAAGAAAACAATCCACACTCCATACTCAAAGATATTGTGCCACAAGAGCTATCCATCTTAAAAAATACTTATCAGCGGGCAGTCTTTGAACAGGCTGTTAAGGCTGTGAAGGAAGAAAAAGCGGGTGGAGATCCGTTATCTGCTGAACAAATAGCAACAAACGCTGCAGAAACACAAGAAGTAAAAGATTTAATTGCAAAGTTAACCCCACCTGCAACAAAACAACAAGATGCAGATGCAGTACATAACCAGTTTGTTGAGAATGTTGAGCAGTTTTTGAATGACTTTTCTCATTCACTCAATCCTGCTTTTGTTCAGCAAGTTCAGGAAGAAAAAATAAAAAGATAAAAAGGGAAAAGGATTAAAACTATGGATGGTGGCAATTCTCCAATTCAGAAATTTCAGTCTCAAATGCAGACACTCACATCACGAATTCTGGATCAGGCATCGGCTCAGGACCAGGAATTAAAAGCCCAGCAGAAACAGCTAAGACAACCACAATCTCCAGAAGAGCATATTCTGCAACAGAATGCGCAACACCTTAATGAAGCTTCGGGTGCATCTGGCAAACCTAAGCTTAACAGGAAAATTCCACTCCCTTCATTAATGATGGCGATAATGGTGGCAAGAGCTGAACTGTTACAGATTGGATTACAGAATGCTGTCGGTGAAATTCAGGATAAAAATAATCAGCTAAAAGAACTTAACCACATTATGTCCAGGGCGCGACAGGCGAAAAAAGGTTCCGGAGACGGTGGCAAAAAAACCGGTGTACCTGATGATGTCAAAAAATATTTTAAGGATAATGATGTTCCCGGGTTTAAAGACGACAAGCTTAATTCCGGCGACTGGGATCTGGCGATTGAAAACCTGAAAGCACGCTCTGAATCTTTAACCAGTACCTCACAGCTGCAAATGACAAAATTACAGTCTTTAACAGGTAAATATAACCAGACGAACGAAATGCTTTCACAATGGATGTCTAAAAACTTCAGAGGTGGGGACAGTATTATTAAAAACATCTAAAACTCACAACAAAGAGGATAGCGCAAAATGGAATCTGCAACGAATGAAACCAATGAATCAAACCAAATGCCTGATTTTGAAGAAGGCATGCTAACAGAGTTTTTCAGTCAGGGGGGGACGTTTAAAGAGTTAAAAAACCTAAGTGACAGCACCATGGAATCGGTTTACAGTGCGGCTTACAATCTTTATCAAAGCGGTAAATATGAGGAAGCAATTAAAGTATTTCAGTTTCTCTGTTTTTATGACCATTACAATGCCAAATATTATGTTGGACTCGGTGCCTGCCGGTTTATGCAAAAAGAGTATGCAAATGCCATTGAATTTTTTAGTTTTGCAGCCACCATGAATACCGATGATCCAAGACCTATGCTCTATATGGGCGATTGTTATCTGGCGCAGGGCGATGATGCTGGTGCCAAAGTAGCTTATGAAGCAGCCGCTGAGTGGGCGGGTGACCAGAAAGAGATTGCAGAAGAAAAAAAGCGCGCTAAAAACATGCTCAGCAACTTAGCTGTTTCAAGGCAGGCGAAAAAGGAGTAGCTGCATGGAAAGAGCAGGCGATATTCCCAGAGAACATAATATCCAGCCTGGTTTAAGTCCTCGTGTGGATGACGCCAGAGAGACTGCTGAAGTCAGTGAGGTTCGTCTGGGTTTTAGAGAAGAAAACAGCATTGAACACAGAAGAGAAGATCCCACTGAAGCCACCAGCCAAAGATCATCAATACGTCTTCCAAAACCGGAGCGCAGCATTGCCGATGCAACACCGGAGATGCAGGAAGAGTTAGATAATTCCACCGGTCGTATGGCAAACATGTCTCTTGCGGGTGTGTTTCAGCCAGATGAGGATGGTTTTTCTGCCTTTAATACGCTGACTCAGCAGTTAGCAACGGCAGAGGGTCCTGATGGTGCAACAGCATCAATGCCTGTTTCTGAAGAGATTGTTGGCGGACTTACCTCAGAACAATTAATTGCCTTTGATGAACAGGCCTCAGATGTATTCACCCGTGTGGTAGCCATTAAATCAGCTCCTCCTGAAGTACTCGACAGAATTAATTCTTTGAACAACGAGGCAATGATAGCCATTCAGTCAGGTAACCTTGAAGATGTTTCTGCTTTGTTAGCAAAAATACAGACAGAATTACAGGACACGCGTATTCAGTTTGATCAGGAAGCATTAAAGACTGCTCAGCAAACCAGGAAAATGCAGAGCCAGGAGAGAATTCATAAATTAAAAGAAGCCATTAAAAAAGCTGAAAAAGCCAAGAAGAGCGGTTTACTTGGAAAAATCTTCGGCGGCATTGCCACAGCACTGGCTGTGGCAGTCAGTGCTGTTATGATTGCCAGCGGTGTACTTACCAAAGTTGGGGTTGTCCTGATGGTGGCTTCAATTGCTCTGATGACAACAATGATGGTGTCACAAAATACCGGCAACTGGATGAATAAAGTATTTGGTGACAGCCAGACAGCACAGCTGATTGCAGGGATTATGTGGGCGGTTATTTCAATTGCACTATCAATGGGAGCCGGTTGTTGTACTTCCGGTGCTGGTGCTGCGCAGGCAGGTACTCAGGCCGCTAAAATGGCCTCTTATGCAAAAATGGCAGGTCATGCCGGCAGACTCACTCAGGCAGGTGCTACAGCAGGTCAGGGTGGTGCTGAAATGCACGCAGCACAGACAAAATATGAGGGTGCCATGTACCATGCTGATGCAACAGAGATTTATGCTCAGATGCAAAAAATGCAATTTTTTATCGAGGATTTAACCGAAGCACTGGAACGATCAATACGTGAGATTAGTGAAGGGCAGGAAATTGCTTCCAGCATGATGAGAGACGTTCTCAACAGTAAATATACGATGGCGAAAAATATCTGAATAGATTTTAACAATGGATTAACTGATACAGGGAAGGTATGTTATGGGTCCAGTAGAAGGTAATAACAGATATCAGGACACAAATACACAGGGAATACCCAGCCACCAGCATGTTAGCAGCAATGAACATGCTGAACGTATGCGTGAACTGGAACGGGTTGCACCTGGCAATATGGCAGGTAACAGCCTGATCATACAGGATTATAACAAGGATGGTATTGCTGATGCTGACAGCACAGGCGCCAGACCGACACTCTCTCCACCTAAATTTACCCCTACACTAATGAGTATGCAGGCAGCCATGGATCAGATGGATGTAGCAGGTACTGCATCTATGGGGCAGACTGCACAGGCATTACAACAACAGATGGATGGTAAGCCAATCCAGGATCTGAATCGTCAGGTGCCTCTTCAGGTCACTGGTATGACTAACACAGATACAACAATGACAGCAAGCCTGGGTAATAACCAGGGGAGCTTTAATGCGGATTTTAGTCAAAAAACCTTGCAGATAGAGGAAGACGGAAATCAGATAGCATTTCAGTTGGGGGATGATCCCACAATGACTTACAACGGCAGCGAAGTTTCAGTTCCCCGTGGTGAGATGGATGCACTGGGTATGATGTTTCAGATATTAGAGCTGTTTCATACAATGGGGGTAGAAAGCCGGCAAATTGCCCGGGAAGCACGCAATGCCACCAACGAAGGTGTGGTAAAGAACATTCAGGAGCAGGCAGGCAAACAAAGAGATGCAGCACAAAAGCAACGTATAGCCGGTATGGCTTCAGGCGCTGCAAAAGTGGGTTCTGCGATGGCAAGCGG